>JACNKC010000103.1 GCA_014382245.1 Pseudomonadota bacterium
GGGCCGCGTGCGCACTCCCCGCTATGGTGAGTCCACCCGACAAGCTTCGCAATGTTCTTTTTTTTTTTAAAGGATCCGGCCCCCACCGAACTCCCCCCTCTCCCCCTCCGCGCCGCCCTCCCTATCCACGCCCCGACGCGGGCCCGCCCCGGGGTGGTGAATTTCGGGGGTGAAGGACCCGGGGTAGCTCCCGTCCCCGCCGCTGCTGGCTTGGCGCTGCTCGGCCTGTCCTTGTACTGGCCGTCCCTGCAGGCTGCGGGCTGGGTGGTCCTGTTGTTGGCAACGGGCACGCTGCTTTTCTTTCGCGACCCCGAACGCAGGCCCGAGGGAGACGAATCGACCCTTCTTGCACCGGCAGACGGGCGCGTGGTTTTCGTCAGTGACGTAGAGGAAGGGCACAGGCTTCTACCGGGGGCTACCCGTCGCGTGTCGATTTTCATGTCGCCGCTTGACGTCCACATAAATCGCAGCCCGATGGCGGGCACCGTCAACGACGTGCAGCACAAGGCGGGCAGTTTCAGGGCTGCGTTTCGCGAAGACGCGTCGGAGGGCAACGAGAACAACACCCTGCTGCTGGGCTCGGCTCCCGGGGCCGAAGCCGAATTGCGCATAGCCGTGGTGCAGGTGGCCGGTTGGCTGGCGCGTCGTATCATCTGCCGGGTGAAAGTGGGCGAGACCCTGGGGCGCGGCGAGCGCTACGGCCTGATCATGTTCAGCTCGCGGGTCGACGTATACCTGCCGCCCTCGGTCGAGTTGCTGGTGGGCGTGGGGCAGAGAGTGCAGGCAGGCGCCACCGCCCTGGCGAGGCTGAGCGAGTGAGCTCGCGCGAGGCCGGTGGACGCAGCGGCGGGCGCATGTCGCTGCTCAAGGGCGGCGGCCAACCTCGCCGGGGCGTGTACCTTCTGCCCAACCTGGCCACCTCGGCCGGCCTGTTCTGCGGAATATTTTCCATAGTACAGACCATGGAGGGCCAGTACGTGAACGCGGCCCTGGCCATCGTCGTCGCCGCGGTGTTCGACGTACTCGACGGCCGCATCGCTCGCCTTACCAACACGGCGAGCCGTTTCGGTGTGGAGTACGACTCGCTCTGCGATCTCGTGTCTTTCGGCGTCGCCTCCGGCCTGCTCATCTACCGCTGGGCCTTGATGCCCTGGGGTGCCTGGGGCTGGCTGGCCATCGCGCTTTTTATAATCTGCGCGGCTATCAGGCTGGCGCGCTTCAATATCTCCGCCGACGAGTCGTCGCCCGCTGCCTTTAACGGCCTGCCGGTGCCCGCCGCTGCGCTGACGCTGGTGTCGGTGGTGCTGATGTACAAGTACCTCGGGCGCTCGGATCTGCCCGACAAGCAGGTGGCCCTGTTGCTGCTCACCTACATGTTGGCCCTGCTCATGGTGAGCAACGTGGCCTACGCCAGTTTCAAGCAACTGCGCTTTGACCGCCGGCAGCCGCTGTGGCTGCTGGTGGCTACCATACTCGCGCTGCAGTTGGTCATCGCGCGCTACGAGCTCGTGATTTTTCTGTTCATGACGGTCTACGTGGTCTCGGGGCCAGCCACCTGGGCGTGGAAAAAGGCCCGGGGACTGCCTCCGCCGGCCCTGGACGACGACTACGACGCGGACCCTGCCGGCGACGACGAAGACGCCGCCTGGCCGAGCGAGGGCGGCTGACGGTGCTTGTTACGCTCGACGCTGCTCTCGCTTGACAGTGTTGGTGCGCGGGCGCTACAGTTAACGGGTCATGTGGAGCGACGTCAAAAATACGTTTCTTGCCGAGCTACTGCTTATAAGCCCGTCCGTGGGTTCGGCGGTGGTGTAGGTATACACCGCGATGACCGGGCCACGGGCGGGACGTAACGCTCGTGGCGCCAATGAAAGGGCCGTGGGCATCACCCGCGGCCCTTTTTTTTATGGCGGGTATACAGGTGCCGCGGCTCGATAGTATCCCGTCGATGACGAACAGGAACGAAGGCGATGAAAGATAACGACTGGGTAAGAGTATTCGACACCACGCTGCGGGACGGCGAACAATCGCCCGGCTGCACCATGAACACCGAGGAAAAGGTGGCCATCGCACTGCAGCTCGAGGCCCTGGGGGTCGATGTCATCGAGGCTGGTTTCGCGGCCGCGTCACCCGGCGACTTCGAGGCAGTGAAAAAAGTATCGGCGACGGTGCGCGGGCCCGTCGTGCTCAGCCTGTCCCGTCCCGCCGAGAAAGACATGGACGACGCCCTGCGCGCGGTGCAAGGAGCCGCACACCCGGGCATCCACGTTTTTATAGCCACCTCCGACCTGCACCTGGAGCACAAGCTGGGCATGAGCCGCGCCGAGGTGGTGGACGCTGCCGCCTGGGCCGTCGAGCGTGCGAAGCAGCACGTGGACCACGTGGAGTTTTCGGCCGAGGACGCTTCGCGCAGCGATAGGGACTACCTCTGCGAGGTTTTTTCGGCGGCAATAGCCGCGGGTGCCGCGGTGTGCAACGTGCCCGACACCACCGGCTACGCGGTGCCCGAACGGACGCGCGAGTTGTTTGCCTTCCTGGGGGCCAACACCGAGGGAGGCCGCGATATCGTGTGGAGCGCACACTGCCACAACGACCTCGGAATGGCGGTGGCCAACACCCTGGCTGCCGTGGAGGGCGGTGCGAGGCAGGTAGAGTGCACGCTCAACGGCATAGGCGAGAGGGCGGGCAACACCTCTCTCGAAGAAGTTGTGATGGTGCTCAAGACCCGCGCCGATCACTACGGCGTCGACACCCGCGTAAACACAGAGCAGATCTACCCCTGCAGCCAACTGCTGGCGCGCACCATAGGCGTGACGATTTCTCCTACCAAGCCCATCGTGGGCGACAACGCTTTTGCCCACGAGGCCGGTATACACCAGGACGGCGTGCTCAAGAACAAGCTCACCTACGAGATCATGACACCGCAGTCGGTGGGCCGGGTGAGCAACGCCCTGGTGCTGGGCAAGCACTCGGGCCGCGCCGCGCTGGCCGATCGCCTCAAGACCCTGGGCGTGAACCTCGAGCACATCGACTTCAGCGACGTGTTCGTTCGCTTCAAGGCCCTGGCCGACAAGAAGAAGGAAGTCTACGACGAGGACCTCTACACGCTGGTTGCCGACGACTCCGAGGTGGAGGGCGCCTTCGAACTCAAGGACCTGTCGGTGTCGTCCTCGCTGGGTGGTGAGCCTTCGGCCCAGCTGTGCGTGCTGGTCAACGGCGAGTTGCGCTCGGCCGATTCGGGTGGAGACGGTGCAGTTGACGCGTGTTTTGCTGCGATCAAAAAGGCCACCGGCCTGTCGCCGCGCCTGGAGAGCTACCAGGTCAAGGGTATCACCGGCGGTACGGATGCCATTGGCGAAGTGACCTGCCTGGTACGGCAGGACGAGCTCGTGGTGCGTGGCCACGGCTCGCACACCGACATCATCATGGCCTCTGCGCTCGCGTTTGTTGACGCGCTCAATCGCTTGCAGGCGGCGGCCAGGCGGGTGGGCACCGAGCCGAGGGAGACGGGCCCCTGAGCGACTTGGCTTCAAACGACGACGCGGAACTTTCCAACGGCGCCGGCCCAAGGCGGGCGCGCTGTCTCGTGGAGTACCACGGCGGCGCCTTCGCCGGCTGGCAGGTGCAGCCCGACCTGGCCACCGTGCAGGGGGAGCTTGAGCAGGCGCTGGCCACGGCCACCGGGAGACCTTGCCGGGTGGAGGGCGCCGGTCGTACCGACTCCGGTGTGCACGCCAGCGGCGAGGGGTCGGCCTTTGACGTCGCGGCAGACACCGATCTCTACCGCCGGCAGGGCAAGTTTAACGGCCTCACGCCCAGTGCGAGGGCTCTGCGCGACCTGCCACATGCCCACGCCGGCGCGGGCCCCAGTCGCGAGGCCACCGGGGCGGTGAGCCGCGTCGCGGAGGCGTGCGGCCGTCGC
>JACNKC010000098.1 GCA_014382245.1 Pseudomonadota bacterium
CGCGTCGTTTGACGTCAAGAAGTCGAAAGGCCTTTGCACGCCAGCCAACAAGAACGGCGAGGGTGTGCTCGACGCTGACACCCACCTGCAGGCGTTCAAGCTCAAGGGGCCGCACCTGCGTCGAACCGGCGTGACGGTCGCCAACCAGTTCGGGACTTACCTCTACGATACGATCAAGACAGCTACTCTCATGTTGCCGGCTGGCAAGAGCCTCGACCCGCAGGTCGTACCGTCTTTTTCGGGCCCGCTGGATGTTGCGGCTGACCACTACCGTTGCGTCAAGGTCAAGAGTAGCAAGGGCGCGGCCAAGCTGGACAAGGGCGTCAGTGCTTCGGTCGTAGACCAGTTCGGTACAAGGGCGGTAGCGGTTAAGAAACCGGCCTACCTTTGCGTTGCCACCGACAAGAATTCCGAGGGGATGAGCACGCCCGACGAGCACCAGATGTGCTACAAGATCAAGCCCGAGCCAAAACACGGGGCAACGGGTGTGCTGGCCGCCAACCAGTTCGGCGAGTTCCTTTTCAAGAAGCTGGCCAAGGAGAAGCTGCTCTGCGTACCGTCGCTGGTCGTGCTCCCGGAGCCGTGACGTCGCCCGGCCTGTGGCCAATGCCGAACTGAAGGCCTATGCTGGCGCCATGAGATTTTCGCACCTGGGTATATGCGTGAGCGATCTGTCGGCGGCGCTGGCGTTCTATGGAGATCTGCTCGGATTCGAGCAGGTGTCGGTTTTTGAGACCTCGGGCGACCCGCCTTCACAGCTCCTGGGCCTGTCTGCGTGCAGTCTCGAGGCGGTCTACCTTCGGCGCGACGGCGTCACGATAGAGCTGCTCAAGTTCGAGGAGACAGAAGAATCGGCAGATCCTGTCGGCCGTCCTATGAACCGCCCCGGCTTGACCCACTTGTCGCTCAGGGTCGACGACCTGCACGCTATGCTGGACGATTGTCGCCGACGCGGTGTGACCGTACTCGAGGAAACCCTTGTTTTCTTTGAGGAATTTGCTGCCGGCGCAGTTTTTGTACTTGACCCGGACGGTGGCCGGGTAGAGCTCGTGCAGTCTCCGGGGCCGCAGGATCTTCTGCCCGGGCAGGAAGCTTGACCACGAGGCGGGTCTCCGCGGTTTGACGTGAGTCGTGTCCGGTGCAACCCTTGAGACTGGCAATTCAAACAGGTACCCCGCAATTCATACCTTCAGACCGCGACGGTCCGAGCGGGGCCGATCGTCACAATCACTGTTCGGAGATCATTCAGTCTAATGGCAAAGAAGCTTTACGTAGGAAACCTTTCATATAACACCGACGACGCCAGCCTGGAGGCCGCCTTCAGCGCCGACGGACGTTCGGTACTCAGCGCGCGCGTCATAACCGACCGCGACACCGGCCGCTCACGCGGTTTCGGATTCGTTGAGTTCGACGACGATGGCGATGCGCAGTCGGCGATGGAGGCCATGGACGGCCAGGACCTCGACGGCCGCACACTGCGGGTCAACGAAGCCAACGACAGGCGCTGATACTTCGGCAGCCGCCCGGCATTTCGCGTAAGCGCAGTACCGGGCGGTTGCCTTTTATTTTTCTGCCCCGAGTCCCAGGCCCTGCCTCGCGACGATACCCCTCATTATTTCTGAGCTACCTCCACCTATGCTCTCCCAGGTAGATACCAGGTAGAGCAGTTCGGGTCGGCTGCCGTGCAGTAGCGCTTCGGGGCCTCCCAGTTCGACCAGGGCACGGGCTATGGCCTGGCAGGCATCGGTGTGTGCCACCTTGTTGGCCGCCGCTTCGACGCCAGCAGGCTGCCCTTTTTCCATCAGCGCCAGCACACGCAGTGCGTGTACTCGTGCTTCTTCTACCAGCAGCGAAAGCTCGGCTACGCGGTGCCTGACCAGGGGGTCGTCGGCCAGTCCGCGGGAACTGAACCAATCAATTGCCTCGGCCAGGTCGCGCTGCAGGCGGCCGGGGGGAAACTGTATGTGGCGCTCGTCGGCCAGGGCTTCGCCCATTATGGTCCAGGCCCCGTTTTCGGGGCCAACCCGGCGATCGGCAGTGACGTGGACGCCGTCAAGAAAAATCTCGTTGAGAGAGTCGCCGTCCATTATAGGGATGGGCTTCACGCTTACACCCGGCGCGTCGAGGTCGACAATGAACAGGCTCAGCCCGCGGGCCCGGTCATCCTGCTCACCCGTACGTGCGAGCAGCCACAGGCAGTCCATGTCGTCAGCGTAGGACTGCCAGCACTTCTGCCCTTCGATGACGTATCCGTCTTTTCGGGGTGTGGCTTTGCACCGCAGGCTGGCAAGATCGCTGCCGGCTTCGGGTTCTGAATAGCCGAGTGCAAAATGCAGCTCGCTGCTGCGGATGGCAGGCAGCCAGTGGTTTTTCTGTTCTTCGCTGCCGTGGCGTATCAGCGTGCGCGCGACTATACCCGCAGACAGGGGATTGCGCGCCGCGCGGGCCCGCGCCATCTCGTCCCATAGCAGGTACTCCCAGGCTGGCCCGCGCTCCAGGCCGCCGTATTGCCGCGGCCAGGACATTGATAGCCAACCCCGGCCGGCCATTGCCTTGAACAACTGGCTGACCTGCTTCCACTTGGTTCCCTGCAGCAGGAAACCCTCGAGCTCACTCCAGTCGACAAGAAACTCACGCAGTTCGGCGCGGAAGTTTTCCTGCTCGGCGGTGAAAGAGAGCTCCATCAGTCCTCGTTTCCGCCGGTCTTGCCGTCGTCGTCAGACGAGGCCGATGGGTCGGGGTTCCAGCGCGGCGGGCGCTTGTCGGCAAAGGCCCTCGGGCCTTCCTTGAAATCAGGGTGCTTCCAGTGCGCGCGCAGAAGGTCCCAGCCCGATTCGAGGGCCTCGGTGTAACCCATTTCCATCGACTGCCACAGTGCGCGCTTGGACGCGTACATGGCCGCGGGCGAGTTGGCGAGAATGGAGGTCGCCATGGTGTTGGCGATCGTATTGGCGGCGTCACTGTCGTCGGCCAGCTCGTCGACCAGGCCCAGCTGCCACGCGCGGTCTGCCGACAGGCGGTAGTCGCGCCCCACCAGGGTCATCCTCAACGCCGTGCCCAGGGGCAGTCGCCGGGCCAGGCCTATATTTTCGAGTGCGCCCACCATGCCCACGTTGACGTGGGCGTCGAGAAAGGCCGCATTGCGCGTGGCCACCGTGATATCGGCGTCTACGACGAAGTGCAGGCCGCCGCCCACGCACAGGCCGTTGACCACGCAGATGACCGGTTTCCAGACGTCGTTCTGTCGCGGCGACCAGAATACCGACTCGGCCAGCGGCGCGTCGCGGAAGACATCGTCGCTTTGGTCACCCTCGGCTTCGCCGACGTCGAAGCCGGTGCAGAAGTGGCGGTCACCGGCTGCCGATACTATGGCCACGCGCACCGAGTCATCGTCGCGCAGGTCCTCCCACGCTGCCCTGAACATGCGCTGCATCGCGGGTGTCAACGAGTTGCCTCGTTCGGGCCGGTTGATGGTCAGGCGGGCAACTCCACCAGCTTTTTCATAGAGGAGTCCGTCCATCGGTGCGTCCAGGTCAATGCCGTATTTTACCGTCATGCTTTTATCATCCCGCCGCGTCCGCGAGGCTTGTCGGGGGCAGCCCGGCCGCCTCGGCAAGCCGCCGCATTGTCCAGCCTGGATTGGGCGGCAAGGAGGCCGCTTGCAGCATGCGTCGCGAGTAGTTGAACACGGGCCCTTCGAGACTGACCCCCAGCGCGCCGAAGACCTGGTGACAGGCCTGGGCCGCGGCAACCGCCGCCCGGTCGGCCGAAGCGCGGGCACGCAGCAGCGCGACCATCGCGTCGCTGGCCCCGGTGTCCAGGGCAAATGCCGCCGAGCGTGCCAGTGCCGCCGAGGCGTCCAGTTGTATGACGCTGTCGGCCAGGGGGTGCGCCACCGCCTGGAACGATGCGATGGCGCGTCCGAACTGCTGCCGGGTTGAGGCGTGCTCGGCCGCCAGTTCAACCAACCGCCGGCCGGCGGCGGCCTGCCAGGCCGCGAGCGTGAGCAGGTACAGGCCCAGCCCGCGATCGCTGTCTGCTAGCGCGGCGTTGGCCTCTATCGCAGCGCGCCCCCAGGGTTCACCGCCCAGCGTGCTGCTGGTCTGCATGTCGGTGGGCGTGTCGGCCCGCAGGACGACCCCGTCTTTTACGACCAGGAAGTGGGTCGCCAAAGGTCCCCAGGGCAGCAGCGGCGGCTCGGCCAGCGACACCAGCTCGTCGCCGGCAATGATGCCTGCTCGTTTTTTTTCGTCGAGTACGGCGGCGCCCAGCACGCAGGCGGCAAGCGGTCCCGGAAAAGCAGCCCGGCCGAGTTGTTCGCTGACAGCGCATAGCGCCGAGGCGCTACCACCGCTGTCGGGGCAGGCCAGTTCGAGTATCCCGAGCTCCGCCATGTCCTTCCACAGCGGCAAGGGGAACTCCTCGGCGGCGGCCCTGAGCAGCTCCGCGTCAAGGCGGTCGTGGCAGAACGCGGCCACGCTGTCGGCCATGGCTTGCTCGACGGGATCGAAGTCGAAATTTATTGCCACGGCTTGTCTCAGCCCTCGGCGTCCGTCCAGCGAAGCCTGGCCAGGCTGAGCGCGTGGGCGCCGGCGCCGCCTAGTTCGAGCTTGAGGGTTTGCAATCGCATGGTCCAGTGGTGCAGCGCGTGCTCGGTGGTAAAGCCGATGGCTCCGCTCAGCTGGTGGGTGTCGTCGAACAGCAGCGTGGCAGCTTCCATGGTGTGGGTCGCGGTCGCGGCGGCGGCTTCGGCGGGGGCATTGTGCGCCGCGGTTTCGGCGCAGAGCCAGCGCGCCGATTCTACCATCACCGCGCAGTTGGCCAGGCGGTGCTGGACGGCCTGGAAGGAGGCTATGCTGCGACCGAACTGGCGGCGGTTTTTCAGGTACTCGATGGTGAACGACAGCGCCGCCTGCATGCAGCCGACGGCCTCGGCCGAGGCGGCGAGCTGCCACAGCGCGCGCATGCGATGGGCACTTACGCCTTCCACGATGTCGCCGGCTGCCAGCAGTTCGGCAGGTAGGGTGGCCATTGGGTAGCCAAAATTGCTGTCCACGTCGACCAGGTCGGTAGCCGGAGCTTCGATTATTCGCAGCTGTTCTCCGTCGGCCACCAGCAGGCACACGGCCTGGGCCGCAAAGCGTACGGGGCCGGGCAGGGCGGTGTCGGCCAGCGCTACCGGGCCATCTATGGTGCGCCCGAGCAGCTGGGCGGCCACGATGGCGTTGGCACCGAAGCTCACGCAACCGGCCTGCCGTGCAACGGCGCTGGTGAGGAGGGTGGCCTCGAGCGGCCCCATGCCGTCGACCAGCGCAACGCCGGTGAAACCCGCGTCGTTGAGAGCGCGTTCGAGATCGTGATCGTAGCCGTCAGCCGACTGCTCGCCGGCGTCGTAAAGTGCCACCAGCTGCTCGGCCCGCGCGGTTCCCGCCGAGCGTGAGAGCAAGGTCTCGGCGGCGTCGAGCAGGGCTCCCTGTTCCGGGTTCAGTTCAAAATCCATCGTGTTGCTCGCTTCTGTGTCCAGCGTTTTTTTGCCAACTCGGCGGTCTACTCGCGGGGCAGGCCCAGCATACGGCTGGCCACGAGGTTGAGCTGCACCTCGGTGGCGCCCACGGCTACACCGGCGGTCATGGCTAGTTTGAAATTAGCGTTGGCAAAGGTCCCCGCTTCGAGGCCCGAGCTGCCGGTCAGTTCGAGGGCGAGGTCGCCCACCAGCTTGTCCACCCGGGTGCCCGCTATGCGCGCCACGTTGGTGTCGGCGCTGGGCGGCAGACCGTGAGCGCGCTGGTCTATTACCCTGTAGCTGAGCACTCGCGCGGCTTCGCAGGCGGCCCGTGCCCGTCCGAGTTTCTCGGCCACCGTGGGATCGTCGAGCAGGCCTTTCTGCCTGGCAAGCTCGGCCAGCCGGTCGAGGGTAACCGTGGCGCGCGCGTAGCGCGGCGCACCCACTCGTTCGTACTGCAACGAATAGCTCACGACTTTCCAGCCCTCGCCTTCTTCGCCGAGCAGGCAGCTCCTCGGCACGCGCACGTCGGTGAAAAACAACTCGTGGAAGTAACGCTTGCCGACCACCGACGGTATCTCGCGTATCTCTATGCCCTCGCTGTCCATCGGGAGCAGGATGACCGACAGGCCGTGGTGGCGGCTCGACTCGGGGTCGCTGCGCACGAGGAGAAAACAGTAGTCGGCGTGGTTGGCGTAGGACGTCCAGATCTTGCTGCCGTTGATGATGTAGTCGTCGCCGTCGGCTATGGCCGACGTGCGCAGCGCGACAAGGTCGCTGCCCGCTTCGGGTTCGGAGAAGCCCTGGCACCACAGCACCCGGCCCTCGCTTATGGCGGGCAGGTGCAGCGCCTTCTGCTCGTCGCTGCCGTGCTCCATTATAGTGGGGCCGATCCAGTTGACGTTCATGTACTGCGGGCCGCGGGGCTCTCCGCGTGACCACAACTCTTCGCCCAGCACGGCGTGACTCCACGAGGGGGCAGCGTTGCCCCCGTACTCGGTCGGCCAGTGGGGAGTGAGCCAACCACGCTCGGCCAGCGCCGCGCAGAACCCAAGCGAGAACTCGGCCTGGGCGTCGCTACCCGGCCCTTCGCGCGAAATCTCCTGCCAGTCGTCGGGTAGCTCGCTTTCGAGAAAAGCCACCAGGTCCTTCCTGAACTCCTGGTCGTCCTTGCTCCACGCGAATTCCATCTGCTTGTTTCGGGGCTCCCCTGACCATCGATTTGACGGATACCCTTGCGCGAAGCTATATCGGTGGTCGCACATGGTGCAAGTGCAGAGGAGCGGGGAGCAGGTTTTTTATGTATTCAAGCGGTGAGATCCCGGTGCTGGACTTCAAGGCAACCGTGCCGGCTTTTCTGCGCCGGCAGGTCAGCTTGCACGGGCAGCGTGACTTCGTGGTTACGGCCGACAGCCGTCTTGGCTATCTCGAGGCCGAGCGCGAGTCGGCTCGCCTGGCGCGGGGCCTGTTGGCTGCCGGGCTTGGCAAGGGCAGCAGGGTGGGCCTGCTGGCGCCCAACGGACCCGCGTGGGTGGTGGCCTGGTTGGCCGTGGCCAGGCTGGGAGCCCTGCTGGTTCCGCTCAATACTTTTTCGAAGGCCCGCGAGTTGGGCTGGATGCTTCGCCACGCCGACGTGCAGTTGTTGCTCTGCGTGGATTCCTTTCTCGGCCACGACTACCTGGCCCGACTCGAGGAGGCCGCGCCCTCGCTCACCGCGGCCAAGAACGCAGAGCTGCTGTTGCTGTCCGAGTTGCCGATGCTGCGCAGCGTGTACGCCTGGGGTGCCGGGCGACGAAAGTGGTTGGCGGGCACTGTCGAAGAACTGGCCGAATCGGGCGATGTCGGGGAACAGGACGACGGGTTTTTCAGCCGCGTGGAGGACAGCGTAGAAACAAGCGACCCGATGCTCGTGGTCTACAGTTCGGGCAGCACGGCCGACCCCAAGGGTGCGGTGCACGGCCAGGGGTCACTGTTGCTGCACGCGTTCAATCTCAACACGTTTCGTGGGCTGCGGGCCGACGACAGGCTGTACTCGCCCATGCCGTTCTTCTGGGTAGGCGGCTTCGTCTTTGCGCTGCTGGCGGCCATGCACGCGGGCTCCTGCTTGCTCTGCGAGGATAGTTTTGAACCCGGGCGCACCCTCGACCTGCTCGAACATGAGGGGGCGACCTTCGTCACCGGCTGGCCGCATTATGGCAAGGCCATGGCCGACCACGAGAGTTTTGCCGGCAGGGATCTTTCCTCGCTCCGCGGTGGCAACGTCTACGACCTGTTGCCCCAGGGGGTCGCGCCCGAGGATCCCGAGCTGAGGGCCAACTCGCTGGGCATGACCGAGACCGGCGGGCCGCACACTATGTACGACATGACAGTTGACCTGCCCGATAGCCTGCGGGGGTCGTTCGGTTGCCCGGTGCCCGGGCTCGAGCACAAGCTGGTCGACCCCGACAGCGGTCTCGAGCTGGCCGGCACGAGCGACAGGAGCACGGGCGAAAAGAGCGCGGGCGAGGCTGGGGAGATCTGCGTTCGCGGCTACAGCCTCATGCAGGGTTTGTACAAGCAGCAGCGCGATAACGTGTTCGACGAGGCGGGCTGGTACCACACCGGTGACGGCGGCAGCTTCAACGAGCAGGGCCATTTGTTTTTCGAGGGCCGCCTGGGCGACGTGATAAAGACAGGTGGCGCCAACGTGTCACCGCGCGAGGTAGAAGTGCTGCTCGAAGCCGTGGACGGGGTGAAGGCGGCGCACGTGGTTGGCCTGCCCGACCCCGACCGGGGGCAGACTGTCGCGGCTGCCGTGTTGCTCAAGCAGGGCGTGGAGCTCGACGGCGAGCAGTTGCTGGCAGCCCTGCGCGATGAGCTTTCGGCCTACAAGTTGCCCCGGCAGATCTTTTTTCTCGGTGAAAATGAGCTGCCCATGACCGACAGCGGAAAGATCAAAAAATCCGCTCTAGCCGTGCAATTACAGGATCTTTTCAAGGCCGGGCGGGGCGGGGCTTGACAAATCTACCTGCGCGCAGGTAGAAAACGTGGTGGCCGTTCTTCCTTCCAGTGAGCGGGGCAACAGCACCCGCCTAGCCATACTGCAGGCAGCCGAACGGGTTTTTGCCGAGCAGGGCTTCGACCGTGCGCGCCTGGAAGATGTTGCCGCTGAGGTAGGTATCCGCCGGGCCTCTATCGTCTACTATTTCCGCGACAAGAGAGAGCTCTACCACACCGTGCTCGAAGATATGTTTGCCGAGTACGCCGTCGGCCTCGAGTCGGCGTTGTTCGGTCCTGGCGACGTTGTTGAGAGGATGGAGGCCGCGGTGCTGGGCTGGGTGGATTTCGTGGCCGCGCGACCGACCTTTGCGCGGGTGTTACTGCGCGAGTTGGCCGATGCCGGCGGCGATGGCCTGGCCGGTATGGTCGAGCACAGGGGCGAGGTACAAAAAATTGTCGAGCGTTTCGCGTCCGAGAACTCGGGCGACCCGTTGTTGTCGCGCATCGACGTGGATCCAGCTCACATGGTGGCCAGTGTCGCCGGTGCCACGCTGTTCTTGTTCGTAGCAATGCCGGCGCTCATGCCTTCGGGCGACTTTGACCCTCTTGAACCGGCGCAGGTAGACGCCCATCGTAGCGAGGTACTGAGGACCGCCAGGCGGTTGATGGGGACCGGGGTCGCGCTGAGAACAAGACCGGCGCGGGCCGAACGGCCTCCAAAGCCAGGGAGAAGCAAGTGACCAGGCCAAACCACGAATCAGGAACCGACGCCTTTGAACGCTTTAACAAGGCCCAGGGGGTTGGTACCGTGCGCGACCCATACACCCGCTGGGCGGAGTTGCGCAGGATGGGGCCGGTACTCGAAGTCGACCCGCGTGAATGGACAGGCGACCAGCAGTTCATGTCCGGGGGGCAGGAGGCACCCGAGGGTTTCAAGATCTGGTCTGCAGTGAGCTACGATGCCGTTCACGACATCCTCGCCGACTCGAGTAATTTTACCTCCAGCGGTTACGCCATGACCATGGGGCCGGTACTCGGTCGCACCATACTGGAGATGGACCCGCCCGAACACACGGTCCACCGTAAACTACTCAGCCAGGCCTTCAGTCGCCGCGCCCTGGAATCCTGGGAGACGGGGCTGGTGGCCGAAACGATCAACGGCTTGATCGAGGGATTCGCGGAGCGCGGCAGTGCCGACCTGGTGCGGGAACTGACGTTTCCCTTCCCGGTAACGGTGATCGCTGGGATGATGGGTGTGCCGGCTGATCGTCTCGGTGATTTTCACCGCTTGGCCGTGGAGCTGGTCAGCGTCACCATAGACTACGACGGTGCGCTGCGGGCGTCGAAATCTCTGCGAGATCTATTTGCCGACCTGCTGCAGGCCAGGAGGGCTGAGCCTGGCGACGACATCATCAGCGTGCTGGCAAGTGCCGAGGTGGAAGGCGAGGGTCTCGAAGACGAGCTCATCTATTCCTTCCTCCGGCTGCTCGCTCCGGCCGGTGCCGAGACCACCTACCGGTCGTCGAGCAACCTGCTGTGCGGGCTGCTCAACAACCCCGACCAGCTTGAATTGCTCAGGGCCAACCGAGACCTGCTGCCCCACGCTATAGAAGAGGGTGTGCGCTGGGAGTCCCCGTTGACCGGTATAATGCGCATGACCACGGCCGACGTCACCGTGCAGGGTGTCAAGATTCCGGCCGGCGCGGTGGTGCACGTAAACATGGCTGCCGCCAATCGCGACCCCGCGCGCTTTGAAGATCCCGATCGTTTCGACGTGACGCGCAAGTTCAAACAGCACATGGGTTTTGCCTTCGGAACCCACGCTTGCCTGGGAATACACCTGGCCCGAATGGAGACCCGCGTGTTGCTCAACGCAGTGCTCGACCGCCTTCCCGGACTCGCGCTGGATCCCTCGGCGGGCGAAATCTTCGTGAGCGGACAGGTTTTTCGGGCGCCGTCGGCGCTACCGGTGGTTTTTGAGACGGGGCGGGAGAGCTGATCGTGGGCGGACGTTACCTGGCAGGATTGGACATGGGCGGAGGCGGCGTGCGCTGCCTGCTGTTCGACCCCGAGAGCGGTAGCGTTCACGGGGCGTCGCGCCCTTGCCCGGCCGTGGTGGTGGAGGGTGGCGCCGGATTGCAGGTGGAGCTGGACACCGGGCTCATAATCGATCGCATGGGCGAGGCGGTGCGGGCGGCGCTGGCCGAGGCTGGGGCCGGGCCCGACGACGTGGTGGCGGTTGCGGCCACTGCTACGCGTCACGCCATGGTTCTTGTCGACTCGACGGGCGAGGTACTGCTGGCGGCTTCAAATCGTGACGCGCGCGCGGCGCTCGAAGCCATGGAGCTGGGGGAGCAGCACGGCGAAGAGCTGCTGGGGGTGACCGGCCACTGGCCGACCGCGATACAACCCGGACCGCGTTTGCTGCAGCTGCTGAAGGCGCAGCCTGCGCTGATTGAACAAACCGCCCACGTGTTGTCGGCCAGTGACTGGTTGGGTTTCTGGATGACCGGCAACGCGGGCTACGAGGCCTCGCAGGCGAGCGAAACCCTACTGTTCTCGCTTAACCAGCGTGGCTGGTGTGCGGACTGGATAGGGAGGCTGGGGATTCCCCGCGATATTTTTCCCGATCCTCTCGACGCTGGCTCGCAGCTGGGCGAGCTGGGGCCACTCGCCGCCGAGAAGCTCGGGTTGTCCGAGGGTACCACGGTGGCCGTGGGAGCCGCCGACTCGCAGTCGGCCTTGCTGGCCGCGGCCTGCGTCGAGGCCGGCGAGTTGTGCGCCGTTACGGGCAGCTCGCTGCCCGTTCAGTTGGTGATGGACGTGCCGGTCACTGACCCCGACGGTGGGCTGTGGACTTCGCACCACGCGGTGCCGGGCCTGTGGGTGCTCGAGAGCAACGGCGGTCCGATAGGCGAATCCCTGGAGTGGGCCGCGCGCCTGCTTTTCGCTGATTCGCCGCGGCCGGTGGAGCGATTGTTTGCCGAGGCGGCTGCTTCTGCTGCCGGCGCACGCGGCATGCTGTCGAGCCTGGGCGCCCACCTCATCGACTGGAAATCACCCGGCCTGCCCGTCGGAGAACTGCTGCTGAGTCACCTCGTGGGCGTACCCGGCGATGATCCGAGGCGCGACGTGGCGCGGGCTCTCGTAGAGGGTATGGCCTGCGGTGTGCGGGCCAACGCCGAGCGCGTGTGTGACCTGAGTCACAACCAACCCGAACTGTTGAGGGTCTCGGGTGGCATGTTGCGCAGCAAGCTCTGGCCCGAACTGCTCGCCCAGGTCACCGACCTCCCCGTGCACGCGGCCAGTGCTTGCGAGTCGGGAGCAATGGGCGCAGCGCTGTGTGCGGGCGCGGGGGTCGGGGTGTTTACCGACCTCGCCGAAACCGCCCAGGCCGCTCCCCTGGCCGCGACTTTCGTGGCCGAGAGAGCGGATGTTGCGACCATGCTGCAGGTCTATGGCAGGTGGAAGGGTCGTAGCGAGCAACGACCAGCCGCGGATGGTGATGCCGTGGGCGCGCTGACTACTGCCATGCTCGCGGCCGGCGAGGCGGCGGGCGTGGCGCGCGAGAAGAAGTTGACACCCAGCCTCCTGGTCACCGCCCAGTTTGACGAAAAATCACTTGCCCGCCTGGCGCGGCTGGGAGATCTGGAGTATTCGGACTTTCGCAGCAGCATGCGCCTGCTCACCGGCGCTGGCCTGGTAGACGCGCTTGGCGATCACGATGTTTTTGTAACCGAGGTCGACCTTGTTGATGCCGCGGTGCTACGCGACGCTCCGGGGCTGAGGGTGGTGGTTAGCTGCCGTAACGATCCGGTCAACATCGATCTTGATGCCTGCAGCGCTTTTGGCGTACCCGTGCTCAACGCGCCGGGACGCAACGCTGTCGCCGTGGCCGACCTCGCGGTGTCATTCATGTTATCGCTGGCCCGTCACAGTGCTGCGGGCGGCGATTTCCTCAGGCAACCGGGCTCGGTGGCGGGCGACATGGGCCGCATGGGGCAGGCCTTCAGCCTGTTTCGCGGTACAGAGCTGTGGAACCTTACCGTCGGGCTGGTGGGCCTGGGGGCGGTAGGGCGCGAGGTGGCGCGACGGTTGCGCGGTTTTGGCTGTCGCTTACTCGTGTCCGACCCGGCAGTGGACGCCATGGAGGCCGCCCGCCACGATGCCGAGCTGTTGGGTCTCGACGAGCTGCTGGAGCGCTCGGACGTGGTGAGCCTGCACGCGGCGGTGAATGACCAGACCCGTGGAATGATAAACGCCGAGCGACTCGCGGCCATGAAGCCGGCCGCGATGCTGATCAACACGGCGCGGGCGGCTCTCGTCGATGAAGAGGCGCTGGTGGAAGCGCTGCGCGACGGGAGGCTTGGCGGCGCGGGGCTCGATGTGTTCGCCGAGGAGCCGCCGGCTTCCGACCATCCGCTGCTGGCCATGGCCAACGTCGTTGCGACTCCCCACCTCGGCGGCAACACGGCCGAGATCGCCGTGCACCAGGGTCGCATTATCGCCGACGAACTCGAACTCATGGCGGCAGGCGAAGTCCCGCGGCACTGCTTGAACCCCGAGGTACTGGCCGACTTTGATTGGTCGGCCGACCGTCGCGAACCGGGCGATGAAGAAATAGCAGGCTTGCTCGCGAAGGCTGGTCCGGCGGTTTCTGATCTCCAGCGTGAGAAGCCTGGCGCCGATGACGCCGCCGTTGAAGACGCCGCCGTTGAAGAAGACGATAAAGCGGCCGACCTGTCCGCCGTCGCTACCGATCTACGAGAGGGCATGGGCAGGCTGTTGGAGGCCTGGGGAAGGGCTGTTTCTGCCAGCGAAGAGTTGGCAGCCGAGGCCGAGAACAACCAGGTTACGATGCAGTTCGAGTTGCATGACCTCGCCCTGACCTTTTACCTGCAGCTTGCGGCCGATGGAGCGAGCGCGGGGCTGGGGGCCATTGCGGGAGGAGCCGACGTGCGCTTGAGCATGGGCGCGGCCATATTCGACGGAATGTTCGGTGGCGAACTCAACGCCATGGAGGCGGCCATGGATGGTCGCCTGTCTTTTACCGGTGACGCCGGCAAGGCGATGACCCTGCAGCACCTCGAGCCCCTGCTGGCGGTCACTTACAAGGCCGCACGAGAGGAAGCCGGCGACCCGGGCGACCTGTCGGCGCTGGCCGCTGCGACGATGGCAGAGGATGGCCGAAGCCATGGGAGCGGAACCGCTGGCCCGGGAGCTGGCGGCAGCGCAGGCAGCGCCGATGGCGGCGAGGCAGCCACGGCGCTGTGCGAGGTGGTCGACGAGCTTTACGCGAGCGGCCTGATCACGGCCACGGGCGGTAACGTGACAGCGAGGGTGAGCGCGGGCGCCGATGAACTCTGGATTACTCCCAGCCAGTCTTTCAAGGGCAAGCTGGATCTTTCGCAGCTGGTGCGCATCGATCTCGACGGCGACCCCGTGGATTCGGGTGGCCGTTCGCCGTCAAGCGAGCGCCTCATGCACGCGGTGGTCTACCGGGTGAAGCCGGAGGCCGAGGCGGTTATACACTGCCACGCGCCCAACGCGACGGTGCTGGCCAACAGCGGCTTGCCCTTCGTGCCCGTGTCTACCGAGGCCGCGTTTTTTGGCGAGATACCGCGGGTGCCTTTCATTATGCCGGGCACCGTTGAACTCGCCGACGCGGTGGCCGAGGCCATGAAAGACAGCTGGGCCGTCATGCTGGTCAACCACGGCCTACTGGTCGCCGGGCGCAGCCTCAGGCGGGCGGCCGACATGGCGTCGGTTATAGAACGCAGCTGCGAGGTGATACTGGGCTCGCACGCGGTAGGAAAGCCGCCGCCGGTGTTGCCCGACGACGTACTCGAAAAACTTCGTAACATAGGCGACATGATCGCATGACCCACGCATGACCCAGTTGGAGTTATAGAAAAAATGGATAGGGAATTTCCGTTTCCGCTGCCTTTCAGCTGGTACCAGGTCGCCTACTCCGACGAAATCGGGGTCGGCGAGCTGAAGCCGATACACTACTTCGGCCGTGAGCTCGTCCTGTTTCGCGACATGGCGGGCACCGCCCGGGTCTTTGACGCTTTCTGCCCCCACCTCGGCGCGCACATCGGCTATGGTGGCGAGGTGACCGAGCAGGGTCTGCGCTGCCCCTTTCACCACTGGAGTTTTTCGCCCGAAGACGGTCACTGCGTGGACATCCCTTACTGCAAGCGCATTCCGCCCAAGGCTGCGGTGGAACCGCTGCCTGTGTGCGAAAAAAACGGTATCATCATGGCCTGGTACCACCCCCTGGGGGAGTCGCCCAAGTGGGAGATCCCGGATCTACCCGAGTACGACGACCCGGCCTGGACCGAGTGGACCCGGCGCGACTGGACGGTGAAGTCGCGTAACCAGGAGCTGGCAGAGAACACTGTCGACGCCGCCCACTTTTTATACGTGCACGGCACGAAGAACATCGCCACCACCGACGTCGTGGAGTCGGACGGGTATTTTCTCAACGTGCTCTGCCAGTCGAGGGTGGATACGTCCAAGGGCGAGGCCGACGGCACGATAGACATTCGTACCTACGGGTTTGGTTTTGGCTGCACGCGTTTCAAGGGCGTCGTTGAAACCCTGGTCATGACCTCGGGAACACCGGTGGACGACGAGTACGTTCACATGCACTTGTCGTGTGCGCTGCGCAAGCTCGGCGATGAGAGTACTACCAGCGGGGTGGGCAAGGCTTTTGTCGGAGAAATCGAGCGCCAGTTCGGCCAGGATATACCCATCTGGGAAAACAAGGTGCACCTCGAGAAGCCGATACTCTGCGACGGCGATGGTCCCATAGGCGACCTGCGTCGCTGGGCCAGCAAGTTCTACGTCGACTGACCGGGCCCGCCGCCCGGGCCTGGTGGATCCTGGTCGTAGCGCGCCTTGAGCAGGTGCTTTCTCAGCTTGCCCGCCTCGGTGCGCGGCAGGCGGTCCACGAAATCGATGGAGCGCGGGCACTTGAGCGGCGATATTTTATCGCGGCACCAGGCCATGAGTTCGTCGGCCAGCTGCCCGTCGGCCGCCAGCGGGTCAATGGCTTCGACCACCGCCTTTACCTGTTCGCCGAAGTCGCTGTCGGGCAGCCCGAACACGGCCGCGTCGGCTACCGAGGGGTGTTCCAGGAGGCAGTTCTCTGTTTCCTGGGGGTAGATATTGACGCCGCCCGATATGATCATGTCGGCCTTGCGGTCGGTGAGGTAGAGGTAGCCCTCCTCGTCGAGATAGCCGATGTCTCCCACCGTGCTCCAACCGCGAGCGTCCAGCGAGTCGGCGGTTTTCTCGGGGGCGTTGTGGTATTCGAAGCTGCGCCCGCCTTCGAAGTAGACCGTGCCGATCTCGCCTGCCGCCAGTTCCTCACCATCGTCGTCGACCACGTGTACGCGGCAGCCCAGCTCACGACCTACCGAGCCCTTGTGCGCAAGCCACTCCTCGCTGCTTATCTGCGTAGCGCCGTTGCCCTCGGTGGCGCTGTAGAACTCGGTCAGTATCGGGCCCCACCATTCAATCATCTGCTCCTTTACACTCACCGGGCAGGGCGCGGCTGCGTGCAGGGCCAGGCGGTGGCTCGAGAGGTCGGCCTTCTCTCGCAGCTGTTTCGGTAGCTGCAGCATGCGACTGAAGTGAGTGGGTACCCACTGGCTCATGGTCACCTGCTGTTGTCCCAGGAGTTGCACCGCGCTTTTGGCATCGAACTTTTCCATGACGACGCAGGTCGCGCCCAGTCGCTGCAGGGCCATGTTGAACCTGAGCGGCGCCGAGTGGTACAGCGGGGCGGGCGACAGGTACACCGTGTTCTCGTCGGCGCCGTAAGCGACGGCGAGCGCTGTCGCCATCGGCGAGATTGCACCCACGCTGCGATCGGGGAGCGGGTTGCGTATGCCCTTGGGGTAACCCGTGGTACCCGATGAATAGAGCATCTCGCAGCCCTCCAGCTCGTCGTCCACGGGGTGGTCGGGCATGTCGTCGAGCTCGCCTTCAAGCGACCGATAGCCGGGCAGCTCGCCACCGCAGACGAACCAGGCCTGCACCTCGGGGCAGAGTCCGGGCAGGTCGGCCGTGTTGTCGGCCTGCTCGGCGCTGGTCACGAAGGCCCGCGCACCGCAGTCGTTGATGATGTAAGCGATCTCAGCTGTCGCCAGGTGGGTGGCCACCGGCGTGTAGAAAAGACCCGAGCGCTGGGCTCCCCAGCACACGGTGAAGAACTCGGAACGGTTTTCCATTAACAAGGCAATGGCAGCGTCGTGGCCCAGTCCGAGGTGTCGCAACATCTGCGCGAAGCGGTTGGAGCTGCGATCCAGCTGGGCGTAGCTGGTGGCCCGGCCGCTACCAGCCATGACAAGGGCTGCCTTGTCGGGAAACTTATCGAGCTTATCGAAGGGGTACACGCTGTTGTCTCGGGCGCCGCTTGTGTATAAGCGGTTTCACTGTGCGGCGTTCGCCCGGCCACGCAGCAGGGAGCATCAATGCGCTTTTCTTATGCTGAGTCCATGACCGATCCGACTTTCTACCCGGCGCTGGCCCAAGCCGCGGAGGATTCGGGCTGGGACGGGTTCATCGTACCCGACTCGATATGCTATCCCGAGGTCTCGGATTCAAAGTATCCCTATACGCCGGACGGTGATCGTGGGTTCCTCGAGGACAAGCCTTTTATCGAACCTTTTACCCTGGTGCCGGCGCTAGCGGCCGTGACCAGCCGCCTGCGCTTTCAGACCTTTGTCATCAAGCTGCCAGTGAGGCACCCGGTGCTGGTGGCCAAGCAGGCCAGCTCGGTGGCCGTGTTGTCGGACAACCGCTTCAGCCTCGGAGTGGGCGTCAGCCCATGGCCCGACGATTATCGCGTGATGGCTGAGGCCTGGCCGGGTCGTGGTCGTCGCATGAACGAGATGATGGAGATCATCCGGGGCCTGTGCGAGGGAGGGTTCTTCGAATACCACGGTGAGTTTTATGACATCGAGTCGATCAAGATCTGCCCGGTGCCGAGCAAGCCGCTGCCCCTGCTCGTGGGCGGCCACTCCGAGGCGGCGCTCAAGCGGTCCGCTCGCCTCGGCGACGGCTGGATGCACGCCGGGGGTGACCCCGCTGAACTGGAAACAATGATAGCGAGGCTCCACGAGTTGCGAAAAGAATACGGCCGCGAGCAGCAGCCCTTCGAGGTGCACGTCATATCGCTCGATGCTTACAGCGTCGACGGCGCCAGGCGATTGCAGGACGCGGGTGTCACCGACTGCATCGTGGGTTTTCGCAACAGTTACGAGCGGGGGATCGACACCGAGCCCCTGCAGGCAAAAATAGACGCGCTGCGGACGTTTGCCGACGAGGTTATCGCGCCCAGTAGCCGCTGAAGGGAGAGGACATGAACGGTAAAGAAATTTCTGATCGAATCGAGATACAGGACCTGCTGGTGCGCTACTGCGCCGCGATAGACACGCAGAACTGGGACTTGCTCGACACCTGCTTCGTGACCGACGCCAGGGTTGACTACAGCGCGTCGGGAGGCACGGCGGGAGACTACCCCGAGGTGAGGGCCTGGCTGGCAACAGCCCTGGCCCCGTTCAAGACCATGATGCATTTCATCGGCAACAGCAGCGTCACCCTGGATGGTGACAGCGCTTCGGCCCGAACCTATGTCATCAATCCCATGGGGATGGACGACGGCAAGGGCGGCGTCTCGTTCTTTACAGTAGGCGCAGTTTACGACGACGACCTCGTGCGCGTGGAGGCTGGTTGGCGCATAAGCCGACGCGACGAGGAATTGGTGTATATGGATGGCGCTGTGCCCAGCGGTTTGGAAGTTTCATCCTGAGCTACCACCCGATCGGGGGGGCAAGGGGCTGGCGCTGCGTGATTGTGGTGTCGCAGCCATTGACAAGAGTAGCGATTGTTTTCTACTCTTCTGACGGTGCGGGGTTGGCTTCTCCGAGCGGGGGCAGCCGCCCGACCTTGAGCCGCCAGTGAATCGTTGTTGGAAGCTTATGCCTCTTATCGCCGCGCTGCTGATTCTTTCAGCCGTGCCGGCCTCGGCCCAGGTCAGCAAGAACGAGGTCAAGTGTGCGGGCAAGATGGCCAAGTCCGCAGGCAAGCTGGCCGCCGCGGTGACCAAGGGCACGGCCAAGTGTCGTGACAAGGAGATCGCCGGCAAGTACGTCGGCTCCTGTCCGGGGGTCAAGGAGCAGGCAAAGATCGACAAGGCTGTCGCCAAGGTCGGCGCGACGGCTACCAAGAGCTGCGGCAGCGTGTGCAGCAGCTCCACGTTCATAGGCTGCCTGGCCGACTCGGATTGTCCGCCCACGGCGGGACTGGACGAGACCTGTGGCGGCGGCGCGGTAAACAAACCTTTCGAGATCAGCAATATCGGGTTCCCGGGGCCTGCCTGCGTAGCGGCGGGCTATTCGACGATAGATACGGCTGATGACCTGTCCGGCTGCGTGGGAGGCATCGCGCAGGAAATCGGCGAGGACCACCTTGCCCTCATCTACGGAAGCAGCTCGTCGTCCAGTGGGCTGTCTTCGGCGGCCGCGTCGTGCCAGGCCACCCTTGCTAAGTCTGCTGTCAAGTTGGTTGCCACGGTAGCAAAGGGAGTGGCCAAGTGCCGCGACGCCATAAACAAGGGTAAGAGTAGTGGCAGTCCCCTGGAGTGCGCGACGGCTGATGAAAAACTCGCAGCAAAAATAGCCAAGGCAGAGACAAAGTTCGGCTCGGGCATCGCGGCTAAGTGCAGCGACGCGGGCGTGACCGAGCTCGACATATGCGGACTGGGCGTGGGTGGGGTTACTAGCGTGGGGGATGCAACGGCCTGCCTGCTGGCGGCTTCCCGCGAAATTTCTGACGCGGTCAACCTCCCAGCTGATCGCAGTTATGCCGCCCGGTCGTTGATCGAAGCTGCCTACCCACGCGAGGCCGTCTGCGGCGATAATTCGGTCAACCAGCTTCCTGGAAATCACCTGTTGCTTGGCGAAGAGTGCGACGGCAGCGATGACTCGGCCTGTCCGGGTGAGTGCTTGCCGCCCGGAGACCTGTTCGAGTGCACCTGCGGGGACGTGCCCAGGGCCAGGTGGTGGAGCCTCACCGAGGGTTCCGAGACCGACGCGGGCTGGACCGGCGCTACCCACGACCAGAGGCTGGGCGAGGGCGGTGGTTTCCTGGTCGACCTGCTCAACTGTGATTGCACGGAGTTCACCGGCGCTACCTGCACCGGCACCAGTGTCGACCCGGTGTGTGACCTGGTCGGCAGGCAGGCCCCGCGTTGCTCCTGGGAACCTTCGAGCGTGTCACGCTGTGACGATCGCGGCGACGGCAACGGTGCAGACGAAGACGGCGACTGCGCGATCTGCGACGATTGGAGTGTTAACGCCGGTGCCAACTGCGCCCTGAGCACTGATTGCCAATCACGCTGTTACACGGCTGCCGGTGTCGACGCCGGCAGCGATTGCGATTCGCAGGCCGACTGCGCCGCCGGTGAGCAGTGCAGGGGCCGCTGCGACAGCTCGCCCCACTGTATAGTTTCGCCAAACGGGGGGCCTTTCGCCGTGGCGTCCTCGAGCACTACTGCCTGCAACGTGCAGAATCATGTCCAGGACGTGACCGGTACCTTGAACATCGTTACGGGCGAACACTCCACGGCTTATGAATCGTCCAACAGGCCCTACATCGGCGAGCGCGCACATCGTCCCTGCCCGGTGTGCGGCGGTTACTGCGAAGGCGGAGACAATGCCTTCCTGGTCTGCCAGGGCCGTTGCGAGACCAGTGGCGATGTATGCCGTTTTGACGAGGACTGTTCGATCGGAGGCGAACTCTGCGGCTCTGCTACCCCCGATTGTCCAGGCGGTGCCTGCGAGCTGGGACTGGTATGCATAGCCGACCAGCAGGCTTTGCCGGGGGCCGTGTCGGGCCGCGCGTGTCGCATCGAGTACGTGGACCCCTTGTACGGTTCAATGTCTGGTGACTGCCCGCCGCATCCGGGTAAGTACCTGGGTG
>JACNKC010000006.1 GCA_014382245.1 Pseudomonadota bacterium
TCCCCTTCATGACGACGAAGCCGCTGTTGGTCTCGTAACCGCGGGCGCTCAACCCTGTCCCCTTCCAGTGGTAGATCCGATGAACTCCGGACGGCGCCCTCGTTGGCTCGAACGCATGCACACCCAGAACGGGCAGGAGGGAGAGAACCTCGTCCAGGTACCCCTCCACCTGGGCCTGGTCCGCTTCGGAAAGAGTGGGGCGCTGCGGCGTATTCGCATTATCAAGGCGGCAACGCTTGTACTCTGCAGCGAGCTCAACCAGTCGCGCCTCCAGGTACTGGACCTCCGCCTTGTTCAGGGGATCTCCTCGCGTGGTGAACACGATTGCCTGCTGCCAGAACTCCTTGTTAGCGTAGTGGCTGTCCAACCGCGGGCGCACCGCCTCGGCTTCGCCGATATAAATCAGCGGCAGGTCTGATTGGTCATCTGCTCCGGTGAGTATGTAGACGCCGCTTCCGGAGAATTCGTCGCGCTTCTTCACCGAGGCGTAGCGGCCACGCGGACAGACCACGCCCACGCCGACCCAGTTGGATTTTTCCACCAACTTCAAGCCGTCCGGAAGACCCTCGGCGACGAAGATACGAATGTTGAAAGGGCGCTGATTGGACATCAGTTCACCTCCCGATGCTCCGGCACTTCCCCCAGCCAACGGGCGCCGGAGTCCTTCATCGCAGGATAGGGCTCGAGGTTGGCTGTGCCCCGGATGTAGCTGGTTGTCCAGTTGGTATTGGTTTGAGGCACGGGTGTCCGTCGGATAGGCCGCGCGCTCCCGCGGGGCCGGCCGATTATGTAACAGGGCCGGGCTTGGCGCCAGTCCTCATGCTGCAACTCGCGCAGTGGGACTCGCGCGCAGGTCTTCAATACCGAAACTGTTCGGTGTCCGGCACGAGGGAGGCGAAGAATGGCACGACGCGAGGCTCTGTTCGACCAACAGGTGGTGGGCTCAGCGCCCCTCGAAAACCGGTGTCTTTTTCTCTACGAATGCCTTGACGGCTTCGCGGTGATCCCGCGTCAGGGCCGTGTGGACGTGGTGGGTGGCTTCCAGGTCCATGCACTCGCCCATGTCACCGCCGATCGCCCTGGCGATGTTTTCTTTCATGTAGCGGAAGGCCACCGTCGGGCCGTTGGCGATCCGGTGGGCGATGTCCATGGTTTCCTGTTCGAGCTGGTCGGCGGGCACCACGCGGTTAACCAGGCCCAGTTGCTCGGCCCGCACCGCGTCGATCTTTTCGGACAGGTAGTAGAGTTCGCGGGTCTTGGCCGGGCCAATGAGCGCCGTCATGAAAAACGTTCCACCCCAGTCGCCGCTGAAGCCGATCTTTGCGAACGCGGTGGTGAGGATCGCGTTCTCAGCAGCGATCCGCATATCGCAGGCCAGCGCCAGCCCCAGTCCAGCTCCCGCCGCGGCGCCTGGGAGCATGGCGATGACGGGCTTCGGCATTTCGTAGATGCGCCCGGCCGTGCCGCGCTGGGCGAGTCGCTGTAGATGAATCGCGTTGTCCAGGCCGCCACCCGTGCCCTCGTCTTCGGCCATTCCCTTCACGTCTCCGCCGGCACAGAAGGCTCCCCCGGTGCCGGTGAGAACCACGCATCCCACGTCGTCCGCCGTTTCGGCTTCGATCAACGCGGCCTGCATACCTTGCAGCATGGGGACCGAGAGCGCGTTGCGGCGCTTGGGCCTGTTCATCGTCAGGATGGCGACCCGGTTTTCGACGCGGGCCAGGATGTCCTCGGTTCCGGTATCAATTGTACGTGCTTGGCTCATTTAGTGAATCTCCCGACGCTGTGCGTTCCAGATTCGTAGCCCTGAACCCGGGCTGTCGCCAGTGTTCAGGGCTACGAATCTGGGGGTCGCAAGTTCGAATCTTGCTATTGGATTGTGCTGTACCCTGCCGGCTTACCTATACGCGCGAGAAAAATAACACTGAGCGTTTGAAACCTGCAGGTTGGTGCGATCTGTTGTCGCGTCTCTCGAGAAGGGCTATTCATGAAACGTAAGGCAATGAGGATTCACGACTGGACGGGTTTTGCTGCGCTTGTTGCGGGAGTGCTGGCGCTTGTCGAAGTTTTTCGCGGCCACGGTGCCTGGGCGCTTGGCTGGCTGCTGGCCTACGCGGCGCTTGGCGGCCTGACCAGGTGGCTGGCCGTCCGCTATCCGTCCCCCATGCCGCACATGTTGCGCTGGAGCCTGTTGGTTCCCAGGGGCAACCAGTCGCCGGGGCATCTACGCGGGGTTCTTGAACCGCGCGACGGCGAGCGCATCCTCGAGATCGGGCCGGGTATCGGCATCCATACTGTACCGATGGCCCAGGCCCTGGCTCCCGCTGGAATACTGGACGTCATTGACGTGCAGCAGGATATGCTCGACGACGTCATGCGGCGGGCCGAGGTGGCCGGGGTAACTAACATCACGGCGCAACTGGGCGATGCGCAGGAGCTTCCGTATCCCGATGGTGTTTTCGACGCCGCCTACCTCCTTGGCGTACTCGGTGAGATCCCCGACGAACAGGCTGCCCTGCGAGAGTTACACCGGGTGATGAAACCGACCGGCCGCCTGGTAATAGGCGAGGTCCTGTTCGACCCCGACTGCGTGTTGTTCGGTTCGCTCAAGAAACGAACAGCGCAGGCGTCTTTCGCGTTCGAGCGCAGGCTGGGAGGATTTTTCTCCTACCTGGCGAGATTCAAACCCGCGTGATGAGTAATGCCATGAGTAATATTGAAACAGTTTTACGGTTCATCGACGCGATGCAGGCAAACGAGAAGGAGGGCATCCTCGCGTTTTTCGACGACGAGTCGGTGTTTAACAACATCCCCATGGGAGCGGTCAAGGGCGCCGAGGGGGTGTGGAGCGTACTTGGTCCTTTGCACGAAACAGCGCTGTCGGTCGAGTACGTGATCCATCATATCGCGCAGTCCGCGGACGGCATCGTCTTAACGGAACGGACAGACCGTTATCACCTTGAGGACCGGGTCGCGGAATTTCCCGTCATGGGGGCGTTCCAGGTCGAGGGCAATATTATCCGTCGGTGGACGGACTACTTTGATATGGCGCAGTGTCTCGAGCAGATGCCGCCGGGCACCGAGCTTCCGAGCACGGGTTGACCCGTTGACCGCGCGGGGTCGGTATTGTCGCCCCCGTCGGCGTGCTAGCGTCTGCGGACCAGGAGGTGTGCCATGGCGTATGAAGGATACGAGTGTCTGAAGGTCGGGCTGCAGGAGGGCGTCGCGAGGGTGACGATAGATCACCCGCCGATAAATCTTTTTGACCTGTCGTTGATGGGAGAGATGGACCGCGTGGGCCGCGAGATCGAGGCCGACCCGGCCGTAAGGGTGGTGGTCTTCGACAGCGCCGACCCGGAGTTTTTTATCGCCCACGCCGACGTGGATCTCATACTCCAGCTTCCCGACGACGTACCGGCCAAGGCAGACACGCTCGGGTTTTTTCACGTCATGGTTGACCGCTTTCGTACCATGCCCAAGGTGAGCATCGGCCAGGTCGAAGGCCGTGCGCGCGGCGGCGGCAGCGAGTTTCTGCTGTCACTCGACATGCGTTTTGCCGCGATCGGGCGGGCGGTTTTTTCTCAGCCCGAGGTCGCGCTGGGCATACTTCCGGGCGGCGGCGGCACGCAGCGCCTGCCGCGCCTGTGCGGGCGCGCCCGGGCGGCCGAGATCATCTTCGGCTGCGAGGATTTCGACGCCGAGCTGGCCGAGCGCTACGGCTGGGTGAACCGCGCCCTGCCCTTGAAAACTGGTGAACCATTTTGGCACGCTATTTTTTGGCAAGATGCACAGGGGCCCTATACTTGGGATCATTTCATGAGTAATTTCGAGGGTGACCTCAT
>JACNKC010000044.1 GCA_014382245.1 Pseudomonadota bacterium
GGTGAAAACCCGCCGCGGTCGCCCGCCAATGCCGGGCCGGCTGGCACCTGGTCAGCCTCGGCAGCGGCGATGATGAGCGACCCCATGCGCCGCATCTCTTCCTTGAGAACGCCCACGGCACTCGAAAGGCTGTTGTCCCTGAGCGAATTGGAGCAGACGAGCTCGGCGAGCCCGTCGGTGGTATGTGCCTCGGTGCCGCGCAGCGGCCGCATTTCGAACAGGTCCACGGCCACGCCCTGCCTGGCCAACTGCCAGGCAGCTTCGCAGCCAGCCAACCCACCGCCGATGACGGTGACCTTGCCCTTCGTGTCCGACACCCGGCTCAAGACTCCACGTCGCCGGAATCGGCAGCCGGCTTTTCAGCAACGGTCACCTTGAGCGTCTTCTTAGCGCTCGCCTTCTTGCCGACGGCCTTCTTTTTAGTGGCCTTCTTCTTCGTGGCTTTCTTCTTAGCCTTCTTCTTCGTGGCTTTTTTCTTCTTTTTTCGCGCCGGTCCTCTCGCGCGCCGGTCAAGAATGAGCTGCACCGCTCTCGCCTCGGTAATCTGCTTGGCGTCGCCGCTGTCGCGTGGTAGCGAAGCGTTGGTTTCACCGTCGGTCACGTAGGGGCCGAAGCGGCCGTCGAGCAACTTGATGGTAACCCCATCGAGCGCCTCGACGTTTTCAAACACCTTCAGCGGCTCGGCAGCCTTACGCCGCCCGCGACGCTTTGGCTGGCTTAACAGCTGCAGGGCCCGCTCGAGGCTCAGCTTGAGAAGGTCGTCGCCGTCTTCGAGGCTGCGGGTATCACTGCCCCTCTTGATGTAGGGGCCGTAACGGCCGTTGAAGCCGAGTATTTCGACCCCGTCGTTGTCGGCACCCACCGTCCGGGGCAGGGCCAGCAACTGCAGCGCCTGCTCCAGGCTGAGAGTGGCGGGGTCCATGCCCGGCAGCGGTGAAGCCCTCGGCGGCTTGTCGCCCTTTTCTTCCTGGTCACCCAGTTGCACGTAGGGGCCGAAGCGGCCCTCCATCATGTATATCGCTTTGCCGGTCTCCGGGTCCTCGCCCAGTTGCACGGGGCCGGCAGCGGCTTTCTCCAGCAACTCGTCGAGCCACTGCAGGGTGACCTCGTCGGGGCAGATGTCGTCGGGCAGCGAAGCCGTTTCTTCGCCCCGCTGCACGTAGGGGCCATAACGACCGGCGCGGATTACGTACTCCCTGCCCTGCTCATCGCTCCCCATCGAAATGGAGCACACCTTGCGGGGGTCGATGTCCTCGATCTTCTCGTCGAGCAGTGGACGCAGACCCGGATCGCCGTTGCCGTAATAGAACTCGTGCAGGTAGGGAGTGGCCTCGCCTTCACCCCTGGCTATGGAATCGAGACGGTCTTCCATGCCGGCGGTGAACGAAGTGTCGATGAGGTGCGAAAAATGCTCCTGCAGCAGCTGCACCACCGCAAAGGCCGTGAAGGTGGGCACCAGCGCCGTGCCTTTCTTAAAGGTGTACTCACGCCGCTCGATGTTGGCTATCACGCTGGCGTAGGTACTGGGCCTGCCGATGCCCGACTCTTCCATGAGCTTGACCAGCGAGGCCTCGGTCAGGCGGGCCGGTGGCTGGGTGCTGTGCTCGTCGCCGTCGAGGCCGGCCAGTGCAAGACTGTCGCCCTCTTTCACCGACGGCAGCACCACCTCGCGGTCCGAAAGGGCGGCCTCCGGGTCGTCGCTGCCCTCTACGTACACGCGCAGGAAGCCTGGAAAATCGACAACGTTACCGTTGGCCTGGAATAACAGCTCCTGGCCATTCACGGGCGCGGATACCTTGACTACCATTCGGCGGCCCCGGGCCTCGGTCATCTGGCAGGCCATGGTGCGCTTCCAGATCATCTCGTACAGGCGCGCCTCGTCGTCGCCCAGTCTCGAGCGCAGCTCGTCCACCGGGGCAAAGGTGTCTCCCGACGGGCGTATTGCTTCGTGGGCCTCCTGGGCGTTCTTGACCTTGTTGGCAAAGGTCCTCGGCTTGTCGGGCACGAAGTCCTTGCCGTAGAGCTTAGCTATGGTCGCCCGCGCGGCCTTTACCGCGTCGGGAGCCAGCGCCACCGAGTCGGTTCGCATGTAGGTAATAAAGCCCAGTTCGTAGAGCCGCTGCGCCGCGCGCATGGTCCGCCGCGCGTCAAAACCGAGCTTGCGCCCGCCCTCCTGCTGCAGGGTAGAAGTCGTAAATGGCGGAGCCGGCGAACGCTTGAAGGGTTTCTCCTCGGTGCTCAGTACCGAGTAGGAAGCCGAGGCCGCAGCCGCACGAAGTTTTGCGGCCTCCTCGGCGCCCAGCAGGTAGACCTTGTCGCGCGAAATCCTGCCGGTGTCGGGATCAAAGTCCTTGCCGCCCGCAAGCCGGGTACCGTCGATCGATACCAGGCGCGCCGAGAACTCGCCGCCCTCTTCAGCCTTCAAGGACGCGACGAGATCCCACCAGCTGGCCTCCTTGAAACGCATGCGCGCGCGCTCGCGTTCCACTATCAAGCGTATGGCGACACTCTGCACGCGGCCGGCCGACAGCCGGGGCAGTATCTTGCGCCACAACACCGGCGACAGCTCGTAGCCCACCAGCCGGTCTATTATGCGCCGGGCCTCCTGGGCACGTACCAGGTTATTGTCGAGCTCGCGGGTCTGGTCGAGGGCCGCGATAATCGCGTCGCGGGTTATCTCGTGAAAGACCATGCGGCTGACCGGGATAGTGGGCTTGAGCACCTCGAGCAGGTGCCAGCTGATGGCCTCGCCTTCGCGGTCTTCATCAGTTGCGAGCAGCAGCCGATCACAGCCCTTGAGCTGACGCTTGAGTGCCGCGACGACTTTCTTCTTTTCGGGCGATACCAGGTACAGCGGCTCGAAGTCGTTTTCGACGTCCACGCCCAGCGTGGCCCACTTCTTTTCTTTCTTTACCGCGTCTGGGATGTCAGACGCGCTGGCGGGCAGATCGCGCACGTGGCCGACGCTCGACTCTACGATGTAGTCCTTGCCGAGGAACTTCCCCAGGGTCTTCGCCTTGGTAGGCGACTCAACGATAACGAGTGTGCGAGCCATAATCCTTCCTTGCACCAAGCGGCCTGGGCCAACGTCCGTGGGCAACATGCCATCATCGTCGTCACGCCAGGCGGGCGTAGCTGCCACTGGACTGACGCTTGATCAGACCGATAAGTTCAAGCGACGTTATCAACGCCAATATCGCCGCACGGTCAAGCCCGGTCCTTCTCACCACGTCGTCAATGTGCAGAGATTCGGTCGCGAGCAGGTCGAGCAACCCTTGTTCAGCTGGGCTGCACCTGGCGGTCCTCGCGCTGACTTCGAGCCCCTGGGATCCGCTTGGATCCAAGCCCAGCGCGGCCAGCAGGTCTGTAATTTCGAGCAAAGGTGTGCAGCCATCGCGGATAAGCGCGTTGCTGCCGCGCGACACCCGCGAGTCGACCGGACCGGGCACTGCCAGCAACTCCCGGCCCTGGGCCAGGGCCAGTTTTGCGCTTATCAGCGAGCCGCTGCCCTCGCCGGCCTCGATGACCACCGTCGCCGCCGACATGCCCGTCACGATCCGGTTGCGCCGGGGAAACTGCCACGCGGCGAGCTCGGTTCCCGGCGGAAACTCGCTCAACACCGTCCCTTGTTCCAACAGTTGCCGGTACAGCCGGCTGCTCGACTCCGGGTAAGGCCGCTCGGGACTACAACCGAGCACGGCCACGCTCACGCCGTTTTCGAGAGCACCGCGCTGCGCCTCGGAGTCGATACCCCGCGCCATGCCGCTCACCACCACCAGCCCGCAAGCCGACGCTTCGCGACCCAGGCGGCGCGCCGTGCGCAGACCGTAGTCGCTGGCCTTGCGCGCGCCCACCACGCTTACGGCCAGGCGGTGAGCAGAGGGAGCGATGCCCCGGTAGTAGAGGACCAGTGGACCGTCTTCTACCGTGAGCAGGGCGGTGGGGTAAGCGGTGTCGCCCAGGCCGCAGACCTCGACCCGCTGCCGACGCCAACCGTCGAGCCGGCGGCGCAGAGTTTCCCAGGCCTTGAAGGCTCGTAAGCGACGCCGCCCACGCTCGTTGAAGCCCGCCAGATCGAGCTCCGCATCGGAGGCCGCCCACAGTGCCCGCGCCGAGCCGAAATCGGCCACCAGGCGACGCCAGGGTACGCCCCAGGCCCCGCGCATGTCGGAAAGAGCGACCAGGCACAACAGTTCGTCGTCGGGGGGAATACTCACCCCCCTTGCCTACTCCCCAGTGACCCCGGTCTGCAATGCCTTGGAGTTAATGAATGTCGGTCGGGGCGGCCGCAGCACCGTCTACCGCACCACCGTCGGCAGCGTTGATGCCGGCTGCGAAATCACGCAGAAAACGTTCGAGCGTGTCGAGCGAAAACTCGAGCCCCGGGCTGCTCCACGAAAGGGCCAGCAGGGCGCCGCCGTCACTATTGAAAACTTCGGCTTCCATCCGCAACACGAAAGGACCGGCACCGTCGGCGCTTTCTACCGGGTAGCTGCGTCCGAGCAGGGCTACACTGTTGCCGTCTTCGAGCGTGACCCTGCGGTTGGCCTTTATCCTGTTGCCCATCCGGGCCAGGCGAAAATCACCGTCGCGCAGCCGATCAGCCAGCAGCACGACCGCCCCATCGCCCGCCGAGCCAAGACTGACGGCGGCCTGGTAGCCCGACGGTATGGCCACCCGGCCTGGCGACGGCCTGGTCGAGGGCGACCCCGAAGAGCCGCCGCCCGACGGCCCGGGGGGCCGTCGCGGGCCGCAGCCGCCGACAACAACCAGCAGGGCCAGCAGCGCCAGCCCGACCGCGCGCGCTGACCGACTCTTCACGGACCCGACTCGCCGCCGGTGACCATGCCGAGAAAGTTGCCGAGCAACGCCTTGCCCTCGCTGGTGAGTATCGACTCGGGATGAAACTGCACGCCCTCAACCTGCAAATGCTTGTGGCGTATGCCCATGATCTCGCCCTCGGCCGTCCACGCGCTGACCTCGAGCTCGGCGGGCAGGCTTTCTCTCTCGACTATAAGTGAGTGATAGCGCGTGGCGATAAAGCCCTGCGGCAGGCCGCTGAAGACACCCTGGCCGTCATGTTCGACGGGCGAGGTCTTGCCGTGCATCAGCCTGTCGGCCCTCACCACCTTGCCACCGAAGGCGCTGGCGATACACTGGTGGCCCAGGCAGACCCCGAGCACGGGCAACTGGCCGGCGAAGCGACGAACGACTTCCACCGATATACCCGCCTCACGGGGCGTGCACGGCCCCGGCGACACCACCACCCCGACGGGCCCGGCTTGCTCTATTTCTTCTGGAGTTACCTCGTCGTTGCGGTGAACAACCACATCGGCACCGAGTTCACCGAGGTACTGGACGAGATTCCAGGTGAACGAGTCGTAGTTGTCTACCATCACAAGCATAGGCTTCTCTGTACCCGGCTTTTCAATATCACTGTCTCGCGGCCCAGTCACCGTTATATTACACCCATGGCGTTGAGTAACCACGCCCCGGCCTGACAGATTAGCCGGGTGCTGGCCTGTACCAATACCTGTGCGCACGAAGGCGTCGAGGGCTACCTGGTGCGCGTGGAGGCCAGCGTCTCCACCGGCCTGCCCCAGCTCACCTTCGTGGGGCTGCCCGACACGGCCGTCAGGGAGGGCCGAGAACGCGTGCGATCGGCCATAAGGGCCACCACCCCCGACTTTCCTCGCGGGCGTGGGCTGGTGAACCTGTCGCCGGCGTCCAGGCGCAAGGCGGGCTCGGCCTTCGACCTGTCGATCGCCATCGCCCTGCTCACGGCGGCCGGGCTGAGCGACACCGAGCAGGTGCGCGGCACGGCCTTCCTCGGAGAGCTCGGCCTGGACGGGCAGGTGCGCGCAGTGAACGGCGCCCTGCCGGCCGCCCTCTGCGCCTCGCGCCAGGGGCTCGAGCGACTGGTGCTGCCGCGCGCCAACGCCGACGAGGCCGCGCTCGCCGGCGGCCTGGCCGTGTACGGTGTCGACAGCCTCGGCGAAACCCTCTCGCTGCTGCGCTCGGGCTTCAAGGCGGCGCCGGTGGTGGTCAACACCGAGGCCCTTCTGGCTGAGCGCGCCGGCGCCGACTCCGACCTCGTCGACGTACACGGTCAACAATCGGCGCGCCGGGCACTGGAAATCGCCGCTGCCGGCCGCCACCACATGCTCATGAGCGGTCCGCCGGGAGCAGGCAAAACCATGCTCGCGCGCAGGCTGCCCGGCTTGCTGCCGGCACTGTCGGTGGCCGAAGCCATGGAGGTCACCACGGTGCACAGCGTTGCGGGTGTGGCTGGTGGCGCGCTGGTGACCGAGCGGCCCTTTCGCGCACCCCACCACGCTGTGAGCGGCCCCGGCCTGGTGGGTGGAGGCGGGCCCGGCATACGACCGGGCGAGATCAGCCTGTCCCACCGCGGTGTACTGTTCCTCGACGAACTGCCCGAATTTTCGCCTGCTGTTCTCAACCAGCTGCGACAGCCACTCGAAGAGGCCGAGCTCACCATCTGTCGCGCGGCGGGAAGCGTGACCTTCCCTGCCGACTTTCTCCTCGTTGCCGCCATGAACCCCTGCCCCTGCGGATTCAAGGGCTGCGCGGGGCGCGAGTGTCGCTGCAGCGACCAGCAACTGCGGCGTTACCGGAACCGCATAAGCGGCCCGCTGCTCGACCGCATAGACCTGCACGTACACGTGCCCAGGATCAGTTTTGCCGAAATGGACCCGGGCACGAGCCCTGAAACCTCGGCCACCGTCCGCGAACGCGTACAAAGCGCGGCCGGGCGCCGCCACCTGCGCGGCCGAACGCGCCTGCCGTTTTCCTCGGCAGCAGAAGAACTTCTGGGCAAGGCCAGCGAGGCCATGGACCTGTCTGCGCGGTCAACTCGCAGCCTGCAGGCCGTGTCGTCGACCATCGCCGACCTCGCCGACGAAAGCGAGGTGAGCTGCTCGCACCTGTCCGAAGCGCTTCAGTACCGCCCGCTTGACGACGAACAGCTCTGAGCCCGCCGAGCGCATACGACCTATAATCAAGGGCCGATACTGCCGACCGGGGCTGCCGCGCCTTGACAAGGCAGCCACTCGCGCAGCACATTAGGCCTGAACCCGCGGCGAGCTGCCGCCGGACCGGAGGCACCATACATGAGCGAAACCACTAGCGAACAGGCAGTAACGTCCCTGCCCAGGCTGCTTGAGCCCGCCCCCGGCTTTGACGCCGTATCAACACACGGAGCAATCAAGCTCGAGGACTTCAAGGGCAAGTGGGTGGTGCTGTTCTCACATCCCGCCGACTTCACCCCGGTCTGCACCACCGAGCTGATGGAGTTCGCCCGCCGCAACGACGAGTTTGCCGCCAGGGGCGTGCAGCTGATCGGACTTTCCATCGACAGCATCTACTCGCACATAGCCTGGGTGCAGAACATCAAGTCTAACTTCGACGTCGAGATACCCTTTCCCCTGATTGCCGACCTCGACACCACGGTGGCCACGGCCTACGGCATGCTGCACCCCGGCGCGAGCAACACGGCCACCGTTCGTTGCGTATTTGTCATCGATCCCGACGGCCTGCTGCGTGCCATGGTCTACTATCCGCTGACCAACGGTCGCAGCGTCGACGAGATTTTCAGGTTGCTTGTGTCGCTGCAGACCACGACCGAGCACGCAGTAGCCACGCCCGAGGGATGGAAGGAAGGCGACGACGTCATACAACCGCCACCGCTCACCGTGCCCGACGCCGAGCAGCGGAGCAGGGACACCGGCCTGGAGGTAACCGATTGGTACTTCGCGAAACGAAAGCTCTAGCAACACTGGCTTTTGGCCTGCTGCTGGCGGCAGGCCCAGCGGCGACGGCGGCCGTCACAGGGGGCGGCGGCAAGATCGAAAAGCGCCCGTCCACGGTGCAGACCACGTTCAAAAGCGTGGACGCCGTACTGGCCGCGCAGTGGGATTTTCCACCAGCGGGGCTGGCGCCACTGGTCGTCATCATTCCCCCGGGTGGACGCGTGGATCGAAACGGCTGGCCGCCGGGAGCAGACTTTGAACTCGGCAAGGGTGTGTACCAACGCCTGGCCGAGTTGCTGGTAGACAAGGGCTACGCGGTCTTCCGCTTTGACGCGCCGGGCGCGGGCCGAAGCAGCCCCGGGCACTGGGCCACAGACAGGTCCAACGCTCTCGAGGCTTACACGCGGGCCATCGACCACGCGCGCGTGGACACCAAGCGCGTGTTCCTGGTCGGACACGGTAGCGGCACTGCAACCATAGGCGCCATATTCGAGCGCTTTGAGAAGACCAACCCCCTGAACGGCGTCGCCCTGCTGGGCAACCAGGTGGGCGAGCGGCTAGCGTTATCGCTCACTTCGCCGCTACTGCTTGTCGTGGGTGACAAGTACCCCGACGACCTGTACCAGCACGGACGTTTCGTGCTCGACGCCCGCGAACACGACGAGGGCTCAAAGCTTGAGACCACGCTCGTCAGCATCGAGGGAAGCGACTCTTCGCTGATGCACGAAGTATCGGACAACGGCTCGCCGGGCCTCGAACTGCGCCCCGAGGCCACCAAGGCCCTGCTCGCCTGGCTCTCGAATCACCGCGGCTGACAACACTGCGCACAACCGGGCCCACCCAACCCCCCATGTGAGGGGGTGAACAACCCCCGTGGCGGCTGTTTTACCCCTACCTGTTTGCCGTGTGCCTGCTAATCTCGGACACTGGGCTGCTGCACGTCCGGCGCGGTTTCCCGTTAATCTTCTATCGTTGCCATGTTCGACCTTAATTCATCTGCACGCCGCCTCATCGTACTGACCTCCTGCTGCGCACTCGTGCTGTCGGCCTGCGGCTGGTCGGACGACGATTCTTCGCGACCCGAACGGCGCGCTTCCGTCACCCTGGCAAAAGCCGAGATCCGCGCGGTCGAAGTACGCTTCGACGCGGTGGGCAACGTCAAGGCCAGCCTCAGGGCCGAAATAAGCCCGCAGGTTGACGGCGTCATCACTGGGCTGGGATTCGAAGAAGGTGACTCTGTCGCACGAGGCCAGATGCTAGTGCAGCTCGACGACAGCAAGGCCCGCGCGTCGGTCAACGTGGCCCGCGCGGCGCTGGACAACGCCGTGGCCCGCGCCGTGGTCAGCAGGCAACGGCAGTCCAGGATCGAGCGTCTTTTCGGCGACGAGCTGGTATCGGTCGAAGAACTCGAGGCCGCCCGGGCCGACCACCTCGGGGCGCAGGCATCGGTGCGCGAGAACGAAGCCTCGCTCGACCTCGCCACCCGCAGGCTCGAAGAGTACCGGGTGCTGGCTCCCTTCGACGGCGAGTCAGGATACCGACACTACGACATCGGCAACTTCGTTCGCTCGGGCGCGATCCTTCTCGTTGTCACCGACTCCACGCCGGTGGAAATAAGCTTTGGCGTTCCCGACAAGCACGCGGCCCTGGTCAAGGAGTCCACACCCGTTCGTGTCACGGTACCCGGCCGATCCGAGGTCGTGCAGGGCATGGTCAAGTTCATAGACCCCGCTGTTGACAGCGAGACCCGGCAGTTGAGGCTCAAGGCCGAGGTCAGCAACCAGGACGGACTGCTTCGAGACGGACAGTTCGTGGAGCTGAGCCTGGTGCTCGAGTCACGCCCCGACAGCGTGGTTATCCCCGAGCAGGCCATCCTGGGCGTAGGCGGAGAGCACTGGGTGTTCGTGGTCACCGACGGCAAGGCGCTGCGCAGGCCAGTGACCCTGGGCGAGCGTCTTACCGGGAGAGTCGAGCTGCGAGCGGGCATGGAGGCCGGCGAGCAGGTGGTAATTGCGGGCCAGCATCGCCTGGCCGACGGAGACGCCGTGGCCACCGGCCTCGACGACTGAAGCGATGTTCCTGCCCGAAATCTGTATCAAGCGCCCCGTCCTGGCCACCGTGTTGTCGCTGTCGCTGCTCGCGGTAGGACTCGTTGGATACACGCGCCTGCCGGTCCGCGAACTACCCGCCGTCGACTTTCCGGTCATCTCGGTTTCCACGGTGCTGCCCGGCGCGAGTGCGCAGGTAGTAGAAACCGAGATCACCGAGGTACTCGAAGAAGAACTCAACGGCATAGAAGGCGTGCAGTTCATCCGCTCGGTCTCGACCGAGCAGGTGAGCAGCATCACCCTGCAGTTTGAGCTCCACCGCGACATAGACTCCGCCGCCCAGGACGTGCGCGACAAGGTTTCGCGCGTGCGCAGGCGCCTGCCCGAAGACGCCCAGCAGCCCCGCGTATCCAAGGTCGACATCGACGCCCAGGCCATCATGTGGCTCGCCCTGCACTCGAGCACCCGCAACCCCTTTGAACGCATGCACATGGTTGACAAGGTCCTCAAGCCGCTGGTCCAGGGTGTGCCTGGAGTGGGCAGCGTTCTCGTGGGTGGATCCAACCGCAAGGCCATACGCATAGAACTGGACCGCTCGAGGCTCGCTGCGCACGGCATCACGGTGGGCGACGTAGAGCGCGCGCTGGTAACCCGCAACGTCGAGCTTCCCTCGGGCCGCGTGGAAGGCCAGTGGCGCGAGTTCGTTGTGCGGACGCACGGCGAGGTTTCTTCGCCCGAAGAGTTCGAGGGCCTCGTGGTCGCGACGAGAAACGGGCACCCGATTAGAGTCGGTGACCTGGGCAAGGCCCGCTACGGATTTAACAACGAGCGCACCCGGGCCAGGTTCAACGGAACGCCTACCTCGGGCCTGGGCATAGTAAAGCAGTCGGGCTCCAACACGCTCACGGTAACCGGGGGTGTAAAAGACCTGCACCGACGGCTCGACGGCCAACTGCCCGAAGGCTACCAACTCGACATCGCCTACGACCAGTCGGGCTTCATCGAGGACTCGGTGCGCGAGGTAAAGCAGTCGCTGGTCGTGGCCGGTGTGCTGGTGCTGCTGGTCATATTCGTGTTCCTGCAAAGCATGCGCACCACGCTGATCCCGAGCATAACGATGCCGGTGGCCATCATGTTCGCGTTCGGGATGCTCTACTTCCTCGATTTTTCAATAAACAACCTCACCCTGCTGGCCCTGACATTGGTGATAGGCGTGGTGGTGGACGACGCGATCATCGTCGTAGAAAACATTTACCGCCACATGGAGAACGGGGCCACGCGCATACAGGCAGCCATCACTGCCAGCGGCGAAATCGCCTTCGCGGTCATCTCTACCACCCTCACGCTGCTGGCGGTATTCGTGCCCATTGCCTTCATGTCGGGCGTGGTGGGCAGGTTCTTCTACGAGTTCGGCATCGCGGTTGCAGTGGCCGTCAGCGCGTCGAGTTTCGTGGCGCTCACGCTCACGCCCATGCTCTGCTCGAGGTTCCTTTCGGTGGGCAGCACGGCGCGAAGGGAAGGCGTGCTGGGCAGCATGGCGCGGCGTTTCGACTCCGACGTCGAGGCTCTTTCGAGAGGCTACCGGCGCGCGCTCGAGTGGGCGCTCAACCACGGACGCTGGCTGGCGGCGCTGCTGCTGCTCGCGATAGTGGTGAGCGGGCTGCTGTTCAAGGCGGTGGGCAAAGAATTCCTACCCCAGGACGACCGTGGGTATTTTATCGCCGTTATCAGCACCCCGGAAGGATCGACCCTCGACTACCAGGATCGTTACCAGCGACAGGTGGAGAAGCTGCTCGACACCACTCCCGAAGTGGCCACCTACTTTTCCATTCTCGCCATAACCCGCGGCGGACCGGGAAAGGTGAACAGCGGCATAATGTTCGTTGGACTCCAGCCCCATGACCAACGCGAACGCAGCATGGCCGAAGTGCTGGGCGAGCTCAGGGGAAGAGCCGCATCTATAGCCGGCGCCGACGCGTATTTTCTTACTTCGAACGCCCTGCAACGCAGCCGCCGCAGTAAACCGCTGCAGTTCGTTATCCAGCACAACGACTTCGACGAATTGGCGAGGCAGGCCTTGCTGCTCAAGACCGCGCTCGAAGACGAGCCCGGCTTCATCGACGTCGACACCGACCTCGAGATGAACAAGCCCCAGCTCAACGTGGAGATAGACCGCGAAAAGGCAGCCGCGCTGGGCATATCGCCGCTGGAGATAGCCGACTCGCTTCGCATACTGCTTGGTGGCGCCGACGTTTCGCGATTCAGGCAGGGCAACGAGCGCTACGACGTGATCCTTCAGCTCGAAGCCGGGCACCGCCTGTCGCCCGGCGACCTGTCGGGCATCTACGTCAGGACCCGCAGCGGCGAGTTGGTGACGCTTGAAAACGTGGTCACGGTGAACGAAGACGTGGGACCGAGCGAAGTCATACACTACAACCGCAAGAGGGCCGTGGTGGTAGAGGCCAACCTGGAGGACCTGGAACTGGGGCAGGCCATAGAACGTACTTCCCGACTCGCCGCTGACCTGTTGCCGCAGGGATTCACCACCGACCTCGCCGGGGAGTCACGCGAGTATACCCGTGGCTCGCGTGGACTATCGCTGACCTTCCTGTTTGCGGTGATGGCCATCTACCTTGTACTGGCCGCCCAGTTCGAAAGTTTTGTCCAGCCCATAACCATCATGCTGGCGCTGCCGTTGGCTGTGTTGGGTGCCCTCGCGGGACTGCTGGTCACCGGCATGACCCTGAACATGTACAGCTTCATCGGCATCATCATGCTCATGGGCCTGGTGACCAAGAACTCGATACTGCTGGTCGACTACATAAACATCCTGCGTGCGCGCGGCGTAGAAATTCGCGAAGCCATACTCGAAGCCGGCGCAGTGCGCCTGCGGCCGATACTGATGACAGCGTTTTCTACGATATTCGGGATACTGCCCATAGCGTTGGGCAGTGGTCCAGGCGCCGAGAGCAGGCGCCCGTTGGGCGTGGCCGTGGTGACAGGAATGATCCTGTCAACGGTGCTGACGCTGATGGTGGTTCCGGTATTCTACCGGGCCATAGACAGAATCGTCGAGCGCTTTCGCTCCCGTAAGCAGAAACGCCAGCCTGGAGGCTGACCACACGATATGTCCCCCGGGCATAAGCCCGGGGGACAATCGATCAGGCTCCGAGAACGGCCTCTTTAAAGGCCTTGGCCACGCTGAAAGCGGCCTTCGTGCGAGCCGGGATCTGAATCGGCTCACCGGTCTGCGGGTTACGGCCCTGCCTGGCCTTGGTCTCCCTCTTCTTGAAGGTTCCCAGGCCCGGCAGTTTGACCGGGTCCCCAGCCTTGACCGCCGAAACGATTATCTGGGACAGTTCATCCAACACCTGGGCCGACTGTGCTTTCGACAGGTCGGTGGCGTCCGCGAGTTTTTCTACCAATTGTGTCTTTGTCATGATTTTCCCCTTCACCTAGGGCGTGTTTTTTTAGTAGCTCCATGCTTAGCGAGAGGGGGCCGACTGTCAAGTTCTGCCCGTGATTATGCGGGCTAAAGTGTGCTTTCCGGCGAGGAACTTCGCTTGTCGACAGACCCGGCGAGGACTGTAACTCACGAAAAAGTCTCGACAAGTTCGATAAGGCCGAGGTCTCGCAGCGAGGAGAACAAATATCCCTTTATTTCTTCTACCGTGTCGTAGCGAAGCACCTCTTTTGCCACTACTTCCGCGTCCTCACGCTTGACGGCCCGTATGAGCTTCTTCACCACGGGGATATAAACCGGCCCCATACTGAGTTCGTCGATGCCCGTACCGAGCAGAAAAAGCGTGCACAGGGGGTCGCCGGCCATCTCGCCGCACATCGCCACCCGGCGCCCCGCGGAGTGGGCTGCCCGCACCACCTTGGCCACCGATTCGAGCACGGCTGGGTGCAGGGACTGGTACATTGACGCTACTCGGCGGTTGTCTCGATCAACGGCGAGGGTGTACTGGATGAGATCGTTGGTGCCTATAGACACGAAATCGACCTCCCGGACGATGGCATCGGCCCTCAGCACGGCCGACGGCACCTCGATCATTGCACCCAGTTCAACGTCGTCGGGCAGGCCCACGCCTTCGGATTCAAGATCGGCTACGCACTCGGAGTAGATCTCCCTGGCCCGGCGCAGTTCTTCGACGCTGGTTATCATGGGGAACAACACGCGCAGCGAGTAGCCCCTGCCCGCGCGCAGCAAGGCCCGTAACTGTTCCTGGAACAGGCTCTCAACCTCGAGCGATATCCGTATCGATCGCCAGCCGAGGAAGGGGTTAGCCTCCGGCGAGCTTTCGCCGCTGAATGGATACTTGTCGGCACCGAGATCAAGTGTGCGTATGGTCACCGGCTGGGGGGCGATCTTTTCGAACACGCTGCGGTACAGCGCTACCTGCTCGTCTTCGCCCGGAAAGTCACGGTAGGAGAGAAACGGAAGCTCGGTGCGGTACAAGCCCACGCCCTCGGCTCCGTGCTCGAGGGCAAAATCCAGGTCGGCCTGCAGACCCACGTTGGCCATCAGCGATATCCGGTAGCCATCCAGTGTCTCGGCGGGCTCGTCGCGCAGGTCGGACAGCTCCTCCTGGAAGGCCCGGTAGTTGCTGTCCAGGCGTTGGTACTCAGAGTCGACCTCGTCGGTGGGGCGTATGTAGATCGCGCCCGAGTTGCCATCAACGATGATCGGATCGCCATCGCCGCAAGCCGCCAGCACGCCCTCTACGCCCACCACCGTGGGTATCTCCAGCGACTTGGCCAGTATGGCCGCGTGCGAGGTCGTGCCGCCGCTGGCAGTAACGATGCCGCGCAGCCTCGTGTGATCGACCATGGCAAGATCTGAAAGCGACAGTTCGTGGGCCACCAGTATCGCGTCGTCGCTCACGGCGTCGAGTACGCTACGCACTCCCATCAGGTTGCGCAGCACCCTCTGGCCCACGTCGCGCACCTCGGCCACCCGCTCCCTGAGGTACTCGTCGGCCATGTTCCTGAAGCTCTCGCTATACTCGTTGATAACCCGCTTGAGCGCTGATTCGGCGGCCATGCCCTCGGATATCTGCTCGCCCACCTTGCGCGAGAAAGATGGGTCTTCGAGCACCATTTTCAGGGCCTCGTAAAGAGCTCCGCCCACTTCGGGCACCAGCATGCGCATGCGCACGCGCGACTGCTCCACCTCGCCGGCGCTACGTTCCAATGCCTCGCTGAAGCGCTTGAGCTCCACCGACTCGCCGCCGCCGGGCTTGTCTTCGACCAGCTCGAGGTCGGCCGGCTCGCGTACACAGAAGGCCCGGCCCATACCGAAACCTGGCGAAGCACCGTGCCCGTTGAGATGCCTGGGGCTCTGCCCGTCGTCTTCCTCGGCCGTGGCGACGGCCTGCTTCTCGAAAGTTTCGAGCCTCTTGATGGCCCGCGCCATGCCTCGGCGATAACGCTCGCGCTCGGCCTCCTCGCGCTGCAGCTGATCGGTCAGGTGGGCGTTGACCATGACCGCGTGTACGTGTCCGGCCACGGCGCGGACCAGGCGCTCCTCGTCATCGGTAAACCTGCGGCGGCGCCGTGACTGCACGACCAGCACGCCCAGCATGCCACTGCCGTCGCCGTCGCCCACGGGCACGCCGAGGAAGGAGTGGTACTTCTCCTCGCCGAGTTCGGGAAAAAACTTGAAGGCTTCGTGGGCCAGCGCGTCTTCAACTCGCAACGGCTCGCTGGCTTCGACCACCAGGCCGACCAGCCCCTCGCCGCGCGACATGCTCACCCGCCCTATGCTGCGGGCCGGCAGGCCCTGGGTCGCGGCCAGGGTCAGGTTGCCGCTTTCTTCGTCGTGGCTGTAGAGCGAGCAGACCTCTGCGTCCATGTGCGACGCCACCAACTTGACCACGCCTTCGAGCGCCTCGTGGGTGTCCTCGGTGCGCCCGACCAACACGGTGATGCGTTCGAGAAGGCGCAGCTGGGCACTCTCGCCGGCACCCTGCCGACGTTTTCCTTCACCACTTTTTTTACTGGAACCGCCCACGCCCCCGCCGCGCGGAATATACAACAGCCGCTGGGCAGCTTACAATCACCCCGTCTTAGAACCGGGGGTAGTAGACGGAGGTCGCCGTATCGAAACCCCGCCGGCGAGCTCGACAGCCCCGTCAAACAAGCTGCGGACGTGGGCCTGCGCCTGCCGCACTGCGTCTTCGAGGACTGTGTCTTCGAGGGGCGCGTCTTCTGTCGCCAAGCCGAGAGCCAGCGCCGCCGCCAGGGCACTGGCAAAGGCGCAACCCGTTCCGTGCAACGCCGCCCCGCGTCGTGGGCCGTTAGGCAATCGTACTACGCCTGTCGCGGTGGCAAGTATGTCTACGGGGTCGCCGGCCAGGTGCCCCCCCTTGACCACCACCGCCCGGGGCCCGCTCGCCAGCAGAACCTCGGCGGCTCGCTCGGCCTGGTCGAGATCATCGACCTTCGAGCCCGTAAAGGCCGCAGCCTCGGGTGCGTTCACGGTAAGCACGGTGCTGAGCGGAAACAGTCTCTCGACCACCGCCTCGCGAGCCGCCCCGGTGGCCAGCTCCCCGCCCTGCCCCGCTTCAAATACCGGGTCGAGCACAAGCGGCAGGCACAGCCTTTCTAAACGAGAGGCCAGCAACTCCACCGTTTCGGGCAGGGGCAATTGCCCGCACTTGACCACCGTCAGCTCAAGGCTGCCGGCCAGCTCATCGAACTGCTCGGCCACGAGATCGGTGGCCACGGGTTCAACCCGCAGCACCGGCCCGCCAGATTGCACGGTCACGGCCGTCAGCACGGTGACCCCGGCCACGCCCATGGCCTCAAAAGTCCGCAGGTCGGCCTGCACCCCGGCACCGCAGCTGGGGTCGAATCCACCCAGCGCCAGCACGAAATGTTTTCTAATGCCCACGGGCTGAACCTGTCCCCGGACGACCGAGACCGCAAGCCCTTCGTTGACCAAAGGAACCACCGTGGCTACCCTTTACACGTTGCCCCCGTGAAACGTTTACGATGGATTCTTGCCTTGCTCGCCATAACCCTGGGCGGAGCTGCCGGCGTGCTGGGGTCGATACTTTACCAACAGTACTGGACGCAGCTGCCACCCATGGACGGCCTGCTCGACTACCGCCCGCCGGTAGCGACCCGCGTTTACACCCACGACAAGCGCCTGGTCGACGAGTTTTACTTTCAGAAACGCTACCTGGTGGCCGTCAACGACATCACGCCGCTGGTACAGAACGCCTTCATAGCAGCCGAGGACTCCGACTTCCGGCGCCACCGTGGCATCGACCCGCGTGGCATCGCCCGGGCCTTCCTTGCCAACCTCAAGGCGGGCACCGTCGTGCAGGGCGGCAGCACCATAACCCAGCAGGTGGTCAAGTCGTTGGTGCTGTCTCCCGAGCGCAGCTACCGCCGCAAGCTGCGCGAGATCATGCTCTCGCTCAGGCTCGAGAAAGAGCTGAGCAAGGACGAGATTCTCTACCTCTACCTCAACGAGATCTACCTCGGCGACGGCAACTACGGCGTGGGCGCGGCGGCGCGATCTTACTTCGGCAAGGAGGTGGCCGAGCTCAGCGCAGGCGAGGCTGCCCTGCTGGCCGGGCTGCCGCAGGCACCAAGCCGCTACTCGCCCACGCGCAACCCCGAGGGCGCACGCAAGCGACAGCTCTACGTGCTCAGGCGCATGCACGAAGAAGGTTTCATCGACACGCGCACTTACGCTTCGGCCGGCAGCCGCCACGCCGAGGTCCAGCCCAGGGGCAAGCGCGCGGGCAAGGTGGGCAGCTACTACACCGAGTACGTGCGCCGCTACCTGGCCGAAGCCTACGGCCGCGAGGCCACCTACCACAAGGGTTTCGAGGTCTACACGAGCATGGACCTGGACATGCAGGCTGCGGCCGAACGGGCCGTGCGCGACGGCGCCTACAACATCGACGCGCTGCTGGGCTACCACGGGCCGGTGGGTCACCTGGAGGCCGACGAACTCGATAAAAGACTGGCCACCGACCGCGCCGACGAATCGCTGGATACACTCAACGAAAACGGGGACTACGAGGGCGTGGTCGTGGCCGTCAACGGCGACATCATCAGGGTGGCCGTGGGCCCCCAGCAGTCGTCCATCGACGTGACCGGGCTGGAATGGAAAGCCGACGTTTCGCCGCGCGGTTTTCGCGTCGGCGACCTCGTTGAACTGGTGGCCGAGGTGCACGACGACAAGCCCACCCTGTTGCTGCGGCAGGAACCGCAGGTGCAACTCGCGCTGTTGTCGGTCGAACCATCAACGGGACAGGTAAAAGCCATGGTCGGCGGTTTTGACTTCGCGCTGAGCGAGTTCAACCGCGCCACCCAGGCCAGGCGACAGCCGGGCTCCGCCTTCAAACCCTTTGTTTACGCGGCCGCGTTGGACAACGGCTACACGCCGGCCAGCGTCATTCTCGACGCACCCATACAGTACGTGGACCACCTGACCGTGTGGCGGCCGCAGAACTACAGCCGCCGCTTCTACGGACCCACCACGCTCAGGCGCGCGCTGGAGAAATCGCGCAACGTGGTCACCGTGCGAGTGGTACAGGACCTGGGCGTGGACACCGTGGTCGACTACGTCAAGCGCTTCGGTTTCAGCAACAAGATAGGCCGCAACCTGTCCATAGGCCTGGGCACCTCGGAGGTTTCGCTCAAGGACCTGCTGCGAGCCTACACGCCCTTTGCCGACGGCGGCATCCTCCATGAGCCGGTTTTCATAACCAGGGTTGAAGACTCGCGCGGCTACGTGCTCGAAGAAAACCTGCCCGAGCCCGTGCGCGTGCTCACCGAGCAGACGGCCTACCTGATGTCACGACTGCTCAGGGGCGTGGTCGAAAACGGAACCGGGCGCGGTGTACGCGCGCTGGGACGACCCACGGGCGGCAAGACCGGCACCACCAACGAGCAACGCGACGCGTGGTTCGTTGGCTTCACGCCCGACCTGCTCACGGGCGTGTGGGTAGGCTACGACGACAGCCGCGAGATCGGTGCCCGCGGCACCGGCGGACGGGTGGCGGCGCCGGTGTGGCTCGACTACATGACCAGCGCGCACGAGGGCCTGCCGGTAAGAGAGTTCGAAATGCCGCCGGGAATAACCTGCGTACAGATCAACCACGAGACCGGCGAGCGGGCGTCCCTGCTGGACACAGACCCACGGCTCGAGTGTTTTCGCAGCGGCAGCGAGCCCGAGCACGAAGACCAGGCGTGGCTGGACATCGACGAAGCCGATTCCGAGGAACTCGACCTCGAGCAGCTGGCTCCGGCCTCGCTTGAAATTTTTCCACTGCTGCCCTGAAACGGGAAGCGCCTACAGGCCCCAGGTCGCCGCGAGCAACTGGCAGTTGCCTGCTGATCATTCGCGGACTTGGCACTTGGTGACAAAGCCCTGTTGGCGTGTTAGCCCCGGGCCACGATGTGGTTGTTTTTGCGGCGATTGCACTGGCCCCTAGGGGTATTGTTCGGCAGTTTGCGGGGCGCGCGCCACGCGGTTGCTCGCTCGGCGGTGTTGTGTGCCGCGCTGGCTGAGACGGTGAACGGCCTATACAAGACGGAGGTCATTCGTCCGTGCGGCCCCTGGCGCTCAACAGACGAGGTTGAGTACGCGACGCCGAAACTCCGATGTATATCCCCGTCTGCCCATGGTGCCCTC
>JACNKC010000050.1 GCA_014382245.1 Pseudomonadota bacterium
GACGCGGTCGGTCGCCACCGCGGGGCGGGCCTCGGCGGCGGCCACGACGAGCGGGAACAGACCCTCAACCAGCTGCTGGTCGAGATGGACGGCTTCGAATCAAACGAGGGCGTAATCCTGGTGGCAGCCACAAACCGGCCAGACGTACTCGATCCTGCCTTGTTACGACCTGGACGTTTCGACCGACGCATCGTCGTGCCGCAACCCGATGTCCGTGGCAGGACCGGAATCCTCAAGGTGCATACCCGCAAGGTCCCGCTGGGCGACGACGTAGACCTCAGTGTCATCGGACGCGCCACGCCGGGTTTCAGCGGTGCCGATCTTGAGAGCCTGGTCAACGAGGCCGCTCTCCAGGCCGCCCGCGAGGACCTGGACGCGGTGTGCCAGTCTAATTTCGATCTCGCCAAGGACAAAATTCTCATGGGCAGCGAAAGGCGCAGCCTGGTAATGACAGACGAAGAAAAACTAAACACGGCTTACCACGAGTCAGGCCATGCCCTGGTCGCCGCGTTGTTGCCGGGGGCCGACCCGGTGCACAAGGTCACCATCATACCGAGGGGCATGGCCCTCGGACTGACCCAGCAGATTCCGACCGAAGACCGTTATTCCTACAACCGGCGTTACTTGAACAACAACCTCGTCATCCTTTACGGGGGCAGGGTGGCCGAAGAGATCGTCATGGACGAAATGACGACAGGCGCCGGCAATGACATTGAGAAGGCAACTGAGTTGGCGCGGAAAATGGTCTGTGAGTGGGGAATGAGCGATTCCATGGGGCCAATTACCTACAACAAGCCAAACGAAGAAGTATTCCTGGGGATGGATATCACGCAACGGCGCGAGTACTCCGAGGCTACCGCGGGCAGCATAGACGCCGAGGTCAAGAGCATCCTCTCGGGAGCTTACAAGAAAGCGCGCACGCTGATCGACGAGCACCTCGCGATCCTGCACACGATGGCCGCAGCCTTGATGGAGCACGAGGTACTGGACAACAGCGACATCCAGAGGCTTCTCAGGGAGGGCGGCGTCGAGCCGCCGGCGGTTCCCGAACCGGCACCCGTACCAGCCTGAAAGCCGTCCATTGAGCAACGACGAAGAGCCGCTGCTACGTAAGCTGGCCACGGCCAGGGGATCCTTGGCCCTGGCCGACCGTCCTCTGCTGTTCGGCATTCTCAACTTCACCCCTGATTCGTTTTCGGACGGGGGCCGCTTCTCCAGCCCCGAGGAAGCCGTCCAGGCCGCTCTTGAAATGGTCGAACTGGGCGCGGACGTAATCGACGTTGGCGGTGAGTCTACGCGCCCGGGTTCCACCCCCGTAGACGAGGACGAAGAACTCGCGCGGATCTTACCGGTAGTTCGCGAACTCGGACGACAGGCAAATTTAGTCTTCTCAATCGACACAGTGCGGGCCGCCGTGGCCAGGGAGGCGCTCGACTGCGGCGCCGCGATCGTCAACGACGTGTCAGCCTGCCGCTGGGATGCCGACATGTTCTCGTTGGTGGCGAAGACCGGGGCAGGCCTGGTGCTGATGCACAGCCCAGGGCGGCCCGAAGTCATGATGGACCTGGCGAACTACGGCCAGGTAGTGAGCGAAGTCAGCGATTTTCTGGACGAAAGATGCCGCCTGGCTGTCGAGGCAGGTATTGCCGCGAACGCGCTTGTAGTGGACCCGGGCCTGGGCTTCGGCAAAAAACTGGACGATAACCTGGAACTGGCGGCCAATTTCAAGCAGCGCTGGCAGGGCTATCAACCCGTCATGCTCGGCCCCTCGCGCAAGCGCTGGCTGGGCGAGGTGTGCGACATCGAGTGCGCCTCCGAGCGAGACACCGCCACCGCGGCAGCTTCGGCGCTCGCGGCTTTCAGCGGCGTGGAGCTGATCCGGACCCACGACCCGGGCTCTACCCTGCAGGCCGTTAAGCTGGGCGCCGCGCTGCGCAGGCACAGGGAAAGCTGAAGCAGGATCTGGAGATGCGGCAAGGCCCCGTTTCTGCGATACAATGATGGCAGGCTGGGGCCCGGTTACGGCGGCAAGGGAGACCACTGAATGACAGGCGAGAAAAACGACAGCGGCGGCGTCCGCCGCATGTTCGGCACTGACGGCGTCAGGGGCGTGGCCAACATAGAACCCATGACCCCCGAGACCGTTCTGCGCCTGGGCCGCGCGGTAGGCCGATTCTTTCAAACCGATGGCGATCGCCAACACAAGGTTCTCATCGGCAAGGACACCCGCGTGTCTGGCTACATGATAGAAACTGCGCTCGCCTCGGGACTTACCTCCATGGGCGTCGACGTGTTGCTCGTGGGGCCGATGCCGACACCGGGCATAGCGTTCCTCACGCGAAGCATGAGAGCCGACGCCGGGGTCTCGATATCTGCTTCACATAACCCCTTTGAAGATAACGGCATCAAGTTCTTCGGACCCGATGCGTTCAAGCTCCCCGACGCCAACGAAACGCTGATCGAAGAACTGATGCTCGGCAGCGAGATCGACCGCATGCGTCCTACGGCCGGTGCCATTGGAAAAGCCCGGCGAGTAGACGATGCCGACGGACGCTACAACGTTTTTCTGAAGTCAGCCGTACCCAGGAAACGCACCCTGGCTGGCTGTCGGCTCGTGATCGACTGTGCTAACGGCGCCGGCTACCGCGTCGGGCCCGCGGTGCTCGAGGAGCTCGGTGCCGAGGTGGTGGCCATTGGTGACCAGCCCGACGGCTTCAACATCAACGACGGCTGCGGGGCGATGTATACTGACCTTTTGCGGGAGCGCGTCCTCCGTGAGGGCGCCCACGCAGGCATAGCCCTCGACGGCGACGCCGACAGGGTCATTATGGTCGACGAACTCGGTGCCGAGGTAGACGGTGACCGGATGATGGCGATTCTGGCCACCCATATGAAGGAAAGAGGCTTGCTGCGAGGCGACGCAGTGGTGGGCACCGTGATGAGCAACGTCGGGCTCGAGGTGTATCTCAAGGAACAGGGAATCGGGCTCCTGCGAGCCAAGGTCGGCGATCGTTACGTCGTAGAAATGATGAAAGAAACCGGCTGTAATCTCGGCGGAGAGCAGTCGGGACACTTGATCTGCCTCGACAACACGACGACCGGCGATGGCATGATCTCGGCGCTGTCGGTGCTCGTGGCTATGCAGGAAGCCAACAAGCCGCTGTCCGAACTCCACGCCCCCATAAACAGGTATCCGCAAGTGCTCATAAACGTCGCCGTCCAGGAGAAGAGCGACCTCGCCGAGGAGGCGGATATCTGTTCGGCCATTGACAGCGCGCGCGACGCGCTGGGCGAACAGGGGCGGGTGCTCGTACGCTACTCGGGTACGCAGGCGCTGGCCCGGGTCATGGTCGAGGGCGCCGAACACAGCGCGGTCGAAGAGCACGCGCGTGCCATAGCCGATGCCATACAGGCGCGGCTGGGTTGAGGAGGGCCGGTGGCAGAGGTCAGCCTCGGCGTCAATGTCGACCACGTGGCCACCATACGCCAGGCCCGGGGAACTGATTACCCGGACCCGGTCGAAGCTGCCCTGGCCGCCGAGCGAGCCGGTGCCAGCAGCATCACTATTCACCTGCGTGAAGATCGCCGACACATAAACGATAACGACGTGTCGAGAATGGCACTGGCAATCAAGACCAAGCTGAACCTGGAAATGGCAGCCACGGAAGAGATGATCGAGATCGCCGCTGCACTCAAGCCCGCTGACGTCTGCATGGTACCCGAGCGGCGCGAAGAGCTCACAACCGAAGGTGGACTGGCCGTGCGCGGCCGCGAAAACGAGCTTGCGCCACGAATCGCCCGGCTGGCCGATGCAGGCGTAAAGGTGAGCCTTTTTATAGACCCCGACCTCGATGAAATAAGCGCAGCGAGCGAGAGCGGTGCCCCGGTCATAGAACTTCACACCGGGCGCTACGCCGATGCCAACGGAGAACGAGCCGCCCATGAACTCGAATTGTTGCGCCGGGCAGCGTTGCACGCCGTGGAGCTTGGGCTGCAGGTCAATGCCGGCCACGGCCTGACGGTGGCCAACGTAGGCGCCGTTGCAGCCCTTCCCGGGGTGGTTGAGCTCAACATAGGTCACAGCATTGTAGCCAGGGCCGTCTTCCTCGGGATCGAGGGTGCCGTGGGCGAAATGCTCACCGCCATGGGGAGCAACTGAAGTGTCGAGGCCTGTCATGGGAAGGTCGGCCGCCGCCGCCATGGAAGAGGCTACGATAGCCGCCGGAATGCCGGCACTTGAGCTGATGGAAAACGCTGGCGCCGCCCTTGCCGCCGCTGCCGCGGCCTGGCTTCCCCGCGACGGAAACGAAATCTCCGATCAGACGGCAACAGTCTTGTTGCTCTGCGGCAACGGCAATAACGGTGGCGACGGATTAGTGGCAGCACGCCTGCTCAAAAGCGCCGGCAGGAGTGCCGCGGTGGTTCTTTGTTGCGGAAGGCCGCGAGCCGGCAGCGGCGCCGAGCACAATCTCGCTATCTGGGAGAGCGCCGGCGGCGATACCCTGGACGCTGCCGACGCGCTCGAACTGCTGACCGACGAGGGCGGCGATGGCTACGCGGTAGCCGTGGACGCAATTTTTGGCACGGGGCTCAACCGCGATCTGGCTGGCGAAGCCGCTGAGCTGGTGACCGCGCTCAACGCGTCGGGCCTGCCGGTAGTAGCCGCCGACATCCCGTCCGGGCTCTGCTGCGACAGCGGAAGACCACTCGGCGTAGCCGTCATCGCCGACACGACCGTTACCTTCGGTTGCGCCAAGCGCGGGCTCTTCCTGGGCGACGGCCCCAACCACGGAGGTCGCGTGAACGTGGCCGACATCGGGCTGCTGGATCCCGATCTCGCTGGCGTGCCGGCAGACGCTGAAACAATCGACGCCGAGCGCTGCGGTGATACCTTGCCCCTGCGCCACCGCAGCATACACAAGGGCGAGCTGGGCCACGTGCTCATCGTCGGGGGGTCGAACGGTAAATCCGGTGCGGTGGTGCTCGCCGGCGCGGCGGCATTGCGCTGCGGGGCTGGGTTGGTGACCCTGGCCGTGCCCTCGAGCCTGGCGGCTATCGTTGACGGCGCATTGGCGGAGACCATGACGCGTGAGCTCGCCGACCAGGGGGGACAGCTGACCGAGGGTGCGTGGGACGGGCTGCGCGAGGGCATGAGCAACTACGATTCGGTGGTGCTGGGCCCCGGACTCGGGACCGGTCCGGGAGCAAGAGACCTGGTCTTCTCCTTGATCGATTCTTACGCGGGCCCTCTCCTCCTCGACGCCGACGCGCTCAATGTTCTTGCCGAAGCCGGTGACAGGGGACGCGAAGCATTGATGGCGAGATCGAGAAACGGAGCAACTTCGGCCGTCATGACTCCGCACCCCGGTGAGATGGCACGGCTGCTGGCCAGCTCCGTGGCCGAGGTACAACGCGACCGGCTTTCGGCGGCCGCCAGCTACGCCCGCAGCAACCATGTGGTCATGGTGCTCAAGGGGGCGGCCACTGTTGTCTGCGCCGAGGAGCGTACGGCTTTCAACTTGTCGGGAAATCCAGGCATGGCCAGTGCCGGGATGGGAGACGTGCTCGCAGGGGTTATCGGCACTCTGCAGGCCCAGATATCGGACAGCTTCGAGGCCGCCGCGGCCGGCGTGTTTCTGCACGGACTGGCCGGCGACCGAATGGAGGCTGCACTCGGGGACTGCGGCTACCTGGCATCGGACCTGGCAAACGAACTGCCCCTGGCCATGACTTCTATAAGGCACGGTAACAGTGATGAGTACGGATACGAGTAGTCAACAGCGGATCCGGCTGCGCGCAGGCAGCGAAGCAGCCACCGAGGAACTGGCGCGCAAGCTCGCTTCGGCACTGGACGAGGGCTGCGTTGTTGGCCTGTCGGGTCGACTAGGGGCGGGCAAAACCGTGTTCTGTCGGGGCCTGGCGGAGGGGCGGGGGGTCGACCCACGTGAAGTGTCGAGCCCTAGTTTCGTATACCTGCAGTCCTACGAAGGCGATAGCGGCCCTTTTCATCACGCAGACCTTTATCGCCTCGGCTCGATGGACGACGCTGCCATAGAAGAAGCGATCGACGGAACCGGCCTGCAACACGTCCTGGGCGCTGCCGGGCTTGCGGCCGTGGAGTGGTGGGAATTCTACAGGGGTCCTCTGCCGCAAAAGCTTGTAACCGTTGAAATTGCCGTAGAAAACCCGGAGTATAGGTCGATTGAACTTAAATTTGCTGGGCAGGGGCTGCAGCGCGCACTGGACGCCGTGAGCTGAACGGGCGGCCGGCAGCGCTCGCGCCTTCCTTGCGCGAAAGATAATGGCCACGCCAGAAAGAACAGTACAGAAATACGGGGGGACCTCGCTCGGAGATCTCGACCGCATTCGAGCGGTAGCCGCCCGGGTAAAACGCCGCTGGGAACAGGGGCTCAACGTCGCCGTTGTCGTTTCAGCCATGGGCGGAGAAACCAACCGCCTGCTGGCGCTGGCGCGCTCGCTGTCCGGGGAGCCCGATGCCCGCGAACTCGACGTGCTGCTTTCAACCGGCGAGCAAGTGTCTTGTGCCTTGCTGTCACTGGCACTCAAGGAACAAGGCGTGCCCGCCGAATCCTTGCTCGGCCACCAGGTTCGCATATCCACCGATTCTGCGCACGGTAAAGCTCGCATCCAATCGATAAAGGTCTCGCGCATCGAACGCGCTTTTGAAGAACGCAAGGTGGCAGTAGTCGCGGGTTTCCAGGGCATCGATTCCGATGACAACATAACTACCCTCGGTCGCGGCGGTTCTGACACTACGGCGGTGGCCCTCGCGGCAGCCCTGGGCGCCACCAGCTGCGACATCTGCACCGATGTAGATGGAGTTTACACCACCGATCCACGGACTTGCGACCAGGCCGTGAGGCTGGAAAAAATCTCTTACGACGAAATGCTCGAGCTGGCTGGACTAGGAGCTAAGGTATTGCAGATAAGAGCAGTGGAGTGCGCTAAGCGCTACGGCGTCAAGCTACGGGTGTGCTCCAGTTTTGGCGACGACGAGGGCACCTGGGTTGTACCCGAGGAGGAAGGCATGGAAGAGGTTCTGGTATCCGGGGTCGCGTTCGACCGTGACCAGGCGAAGATTACCGTCAAGTTGGTACCCGATACACCGGGGCTGGCTGCGTCACTTTTCGGCCCGCTTGCTGATAAGGGCGTCGTCGTCGACATGATAGTCCAGAATGTAAGTGCCGATGGACACACCGATCTCACTTTCACGGTTTCCGGCGAGGATTTTTCGGCTGCAACCAATCTCGTCCAGGATGTCGCTGAGAAGGTCGGGGCCGGGGGCATCGACAGCAGCGATACCGTCGCCAAGGTATCGGTGGTGGGCCTGGGAATGCGCAACCACGCTGGTGTCGCGGCACGCATGTTCGAGGTGCTGTCAGACGCTGGCATAAACATCCAGATGATCTCGACCTCGGAGATCAAGATCTCCGTCGTTATCGAAAGAGACGATGTCGACAAGGCGGTGAAACTGCTGCACGAAGCCTTCGTCGAAGACCCCGGCTCGCTGGCCGAAAGCAAGCCCGCGTAAGTACCAGGACGATGAAACGCAAGATCGAAATCTACGATACTACCCTGCGAGACGGTACGCAGGGGGAAGGGGTGTCCTTCACACTCGAGGACAAGCTGGCCATCACCCGTCGCCTCGACGACTGCGGAATTTCCTGCATCGAGGGCGGCTACCCGGGCTCCAACCCGAAGGACGCCGAGTATTTTGCCCGCGCGCAGAAGCTCAAGCTTTCCCAGGCCACGGTGGTAGCCTTTGGCATGACCGCGCGCATCGGCACACGGCCGTCTGCGGACAAGAGCCTGCAGCTGCTGCTCAAGGCGGGGACATCTACCGTCACTATCGTCGGCAAAACCTGGGACTTTCACGTCAAGCACGCGCTGCGCGTTTCTTACAAGGCCAACCTGGAAAACATCCACAACACGATGGCGTTTCTCAAAAAGAGAGTGGACAGGGTCATCTTCGACGCTGAGCACTTCTTCGATGGCTTCAAGGCGAACCCCCAGTACGCCCGGGCCTGCCTCGAGGCGGCGGCAGACGGCGGGGCTGACCTGCTCGCGCTTTGCGACACCAACGGTGGTTCATTGCCCGAACAAATCATCCTTGGGTTGACGGTGGCGAGCGAAATCGAAGTGCCACTGGGGATCCACTGCCACGACGATTCGGGCCTGGCCACTGCCAACACCCTCGCCGGTGTGGAGGCGGGAGCCGTACAGGTGCAGGGGACTATCAACGGCATCGGTGAGCGCTGCGGAAACACCAACCTATGTACGGTGGTGCCCAACCTGCAACTCAAGATGAACCGGCGCTGCGTCAGCGCGGCACAGTTGCGGAAGTTCACCGACCTGTCCCATTTTGTCTACGAAGCCGGCAACGTCGAACCATATCGCGGCGACCCGTTTACCGGCGCTTCGGCTTTTGCCCACAAGGGCGGAATGCACGTGTCGGCGGTGCAACGAAACCCGCTCACCTACGAGCACATCGAGCCTCGGCTGGTCGGAAACGGACAGCGCATCCTCGTTTCCGAGCTGTCGGGAAGAAGCAACGTCGAGGCCAAGGCCAGGGAGTTCGGGCTCGACCTCGAAGACCGTGCCGACGAGCTCAAGCAGTTGCTCTCGGAGGTCAAGGAACTCGAGAGCATTGGTTTTCAGTTCGAAGGAGCCGACGCGTCTTTCGAACTCTTGATGAGAAAAAGCTTGAAGGACAAGCAGCAGTTCTTCAAGTTGCTCGGCTATCGCGTTTCGGACGACAAGCCAGGCGAAGCCGAGCCGACCATCGCTGAAGCCACGGTCAAGATCGAAGGACCAGATGGCAAGGTTGAACACACGGCCGCCACCGGCGACGGCCCGGTCAACGCGCTTGATCGTGCTCTCAGAAAAGCGCTCGTCAATTTCTATCCCGAGATTGATGACGTGCAGCTGCACGATTACAAGGTCCGCGTACTCGACAGCGCCGACGGTACAGCGAGCATGGTGCGGGTGTTCATCGAGTCCGGTGACAGCGAATCGCGCTGGGGCACGGTGGGGCTTTCGCACAACGTCGTCGAAGCCAGCTGGCAAGCGCTTGTTGACGCGATGGTTTACAAGATCCTGAAAGACAAGAAGAGGAGTCGGCAACGAAAACGGACGTCGCCCGCCGCTAAGTGAGCCATTACTTCGACTTCAACGCTGGCTGCAGGATGCGCCCGGAAGTAATCAACCGCGTCACTGAGCTCCTGCGCGAAGACTGCGGAAACCCCTCGAGCATGCACTCGCCGGGCCGGCGCGCCCGCGCGCTGCTCGAAGAGGCTCGTGATTCTACTGCCGCCCTGTTCGGCGTCGCCCCGGACGAGATCATTTTTACTTCGGGTGCTACCGAGTCCAATAACACGGCCCTGCGAGGCGCGATGGCCCTGGATCCCGCGCTCCAGCTCCTGGTTTCCAGTAGCGAGCACGCGTCCATCTCGGCCGTGGCCGACTATCTCGAAGGGAACGGCCGGCAAGTGCGCAGGTTCACGATCGATGCCGCGGGCCACCTCGACCTCGAGCTTATCGGGCGCGCTAGCAGGGAAGCCCGTAGCCTGCTGGCCCTGTCGCTGGCGAATGGCGACACCGGCCACCTGCTTGAGCTCGACAAGCTCTGCGTTTTGCTGGCAGCGGGCGGCGGTTTTCATCTCGACCTCGCCCAGGCCGTGGGCCGTATTGCCTTGCGCCTTCCTGCCGCGGTCACCACGGCAGCAGCGTCCTGCCACAAGTACGGGGGGCCACTGGGCTGCGGGGTACTAATCAAGCGCGGCGGCACTGACCTGGCGCCATTGATGGCGGGTGGCGGCCAGGAGCGCGGTGTCCGCGCCGGGACTGAGAACATTGCCGCCATAGCCGGCGCGGGCCTGGCCGCCCGACTCGCTCGGGCCGAGCTCGACGAGGAAGCTTCGCGGCTCAAGGGGCTGACCAGCCTGCTCTGGTCACTCATCTGCGAACTGCCCTCGATACGCCGCCTGAGCCCGGACGACGGCCTGCCGGGCACACTGACGGTCGCGCTTGGTGACGTTCCTGCTGACGTCATGATAGCGGGCCTGGACCTGGAGGAATTTGCCGTTTCGAGTGGTTCGGCCTGCGAGGCCGGTTCGCCCGAACCACCGGCGACCGCGGTCGCGCTGGGCCTCGAACCCCCGTGGCTCCACGGTGTTATCCGAATGAGCATGGGCTGGGAGAACAGCAGGGACGATGTTCTCGCGCTCGCCCAGTCGTTTAATGCTGTTGCCGGCAGGGCGAGCTTTGCCGCGTGAGCGAGCAGACGCAGAAGACCGCCGGCCCGGTAGTAGTGGCGATGAGTGGCGGGGTCGACAGCTCGGTTGCCGCCGCCCTGCTGGTGGAACAGGGACACGACGTTATCGGAATATCCTTGAGACTCGCGCCCGACGATTCTGCGAACACAAGTGGTTGTTGTGGTGTGCGCGACTTTGCCGATGCCGCGCGGGTGGCCGAGCTGCTCGGTATCCCTCATTACACCATGGACATGAGGAGCCAGTTCCGGGAAAAGGTCATGCTGCCCTTCGCTGCCGAGTATCTCGCCGGGCGTACACCGAGCCCTTGCGTGCTCTGCAATCGCGAAATCAAATTCTCGCTGCTCTTTGACCGTGCCAGGGCACTGGGAGCGACCCGGGTGGCCACCGGGCACTACGCCAGGACGTGCAGCAGCGGCAAGCGGGTGAGGCTTCTCAAGGGACTGGACGACAACAAGGACCAGAGTTACTTCCTCTTCGAAATGGGTCAGGAGCAACTGGCCCATACCCTGTTCCCGGTCGGTGGCCTGTCAAAACCCGAGGTCCGTGAACACGCGCTGCGCCTGGGACTGCAGGTGGCAGACAAGCCCGAAAGTCACGATATTTGTTTCGTCCCACCGGACAGCTACGCGGCCGTCGTCGAACGACTCCAGGGCCTCACTGACCCCACACCGGGCAAACTCGTAAACGGGCAGGGCCAGGCGCTCGGAGAACACGAGGGCGTCCACCACTTCACGGTAGGCCAACGCCGCGGCCTCGGCATCAGCGCCGGGCAACCGCTTTACGTGACCGGGATCAACGCGGACACAGGCGAGGTGAGGGTAGGCGGTCGCGAACAGCTGGCCTGCAGCGGGCTGGTGGCCGAGAGGCCCTGCTGGGTTTCGGGCGACGCGCCTCGCGAGGGCGCTCCAGTAGAGGCAAGGATTCGCTATCGCCACGCGGCTGTCCCCGCAACTGTGAAGCAAACAGGCGGCAAGCTGACCGTAAATTTTGACTCCCCCGAAGAAGCCGTGGCACCAGGGCAGGCCGTCGTTTTTTACGACGGCGATGAAGTACTGGGTGGCGCGTGGATACAGCGGGCACTGCAACACGAAACTGCAGTGGGTAAAGAACAATGCGCGTAGCCATCGCCACACTGGGTTGCAAGGTAAACCAGTACGACAGCGCGGTGATGAGTAATCGCTTCAGCGACAGGGGCTGGCAGCGCGTGGCCTTTTCTGAACCTGCCGATGCCTACGTGGTCAACTCCTGCACTGTGACCGCACGCGCCGACTCCGACGCCCGCCGTCTCTGTCGCAAGGCTCGCCGTACCTCGCCCGACGCCCGGGTGATCATGACCGGCTGCTACGCCCAGGTCAGCGCCCCTGATGTCGCGGCCCTCGAAGAAGTCGACTACGTGGTCGGCCTCGGAAGACTTGACGACCTTCTCGATGCTGTCAATGGCGAGCTAGAGGAACGGATCGCCGTATCGGACCTGAGAAAAACCACCGAGGTGTCGACCCTGGGGCTTGAGAGCTTTCCCGGTCGCGACCGGGCGTTCGTAAAAGTGCAGGAGGGCTGCAATTTGCTCTGTACCTTCTGCGTGATTCCTATTGCCCGCGGGCGCAGCCGTAGTGTTTCGCCGCGGCTTATAATCGAGGAAATTGAACGTCTCGCGGCGCGGGGCTACCATGAAGTCGTTCTCACTGGTGTGCACCTTGGCGGATGGGGCGCCGACCTCGAGCCGGCCGAGACCTTTGCCTTTCTGCTCGAAGCCATCGCCGAACGGAAGCTCCCCCTGCGGGTGAGGATCAGCTCACTGGACCCCCCGGAGCTAAGCGAGCGGCTACTCGACGTGATCGCCGAACCCGCTTTCTGCCGACACCTGCACGTGCCGCTGCAGGCCTGCGACAACTCGGTTCTCGAGCGTATGCGCCGGCGTTACACCCTTGAGCAGGCCGATAAGTGGCTCGAACGCCTGGCCACCCGCGTGCCCGGCATCACAATCGGTACTGACCTCATCACCGGCTTCCCCTCGGAGAGCAGGCAGCAGTTCGAATCCGGCCTGGGCTATCTCGAAAATTCGCCTGTTAACTACCTGCACGTGTTCCCGTACTCGCGCAGGGATTCTACTTCTGCTTCGAGCAGGTGGAAGGAGGTCGAAGCCTCCGAGGTTCACCGCCGCGCGACCGAGGCGCGAGAGCTCGATTCACGGCTTCGCGACACCTGGCTTTCCGGCCACGTGTCGGCAGCCCCCCCGAAGCGACTCTCCATGCTGGTTGAGAGCGAACGGGACAAGACCACGGGCTTGCTGCGCGGGTATTCCGACGAGTACCTGCCGCTGCTTCTTGACGGCGAGGACTCGGCGAAAGGACGCCTCGTTGCTGTCAATATCGATTCGAGACAGGACGAGCGCCTCAGGGTGCTGGCAGCGTGACCACCGGCCCCGAAAAAGACTCGCTTGACGGCTTGGAATCGCGCATCGGCTACCAGTTTACTGACCGGGAGCTACTGGCTGAAGCCATCACCCACCCCTCGCGGGCGGGCGAGACCGACGCCCGCAGTAACCAGAGGCTGGAGTTTCTCGGTGACGCCGTACTCGACCTCCTGTTGGCGCAGGAGTTACTACTTCAACATCCATCCTGGGACGAAGGCCGACTCAGCAGGAGCAGGGCCTCACTGGTCAGCGGCAGGGCGCTGGCCTCATTGGCCGCCGAGCTCAGCCTGGGCGACTGGGTCAGGCTCGGTCGCGGCGAGCGTACGGCCGATGGAAGCATTTCTCCGAGCATACTCGCCGACGCTTACGAAGCCTTGCTGGGGGCTGTTTTCCTCGATGGCGGATACGACGCTGCGCGACTGGCGGTGGCCGCCCACTTCGCGGGACGGCTGCTGGAGGTCACCACCTCCGACCGCGATTGCAAGACCGCGCTGCAGGAACTCACCCAGAAAAAATACTCGGAGCTTCCCACTTACGAGACAACCAGGGTCAGCGGCCCCGATCACGCCCGGGTCTACGAGGTAGAGGTATTCGTCCAGGCTCGCAGCATGGCCAACGGCAGCGGTCGCAGTCGCAGGGACGCTGAACAGGAAGCAGCCGAGCACGCGCTCGAGCGACTCTCACGGGAATCATGAGCGAAAAGAAGACAGGCCAGGGCAACCAGGATTCGCTCGACACCCGCGCTGGTACGATAACGCTCGCCGGCGCTCCTAATTCCGGTAAATCAACTCTGCTCAACAAGATCATCGGTCAACGCCTGAGCATCGCAACGCACAAGCCGCAGACAACCCGTAACCGCATTCTCGCGGTGCACAACCACGGCAACAGCCAGATGATCTTTCTCGATACGCCAGGCATACACGGCGAGCGCGGACTCATACACCGGCGCATGCTAGCCGCGGCGCGATCGAGCATGGACGAGGCCGACGTGCTGTGCTGGCTGGTCGCGGCTGACCGTGGACTGCGAAAAACTGATAAGCGAGAACTGTCGGCGCTGAGCGAACACCCGCGGGTTATCGTGCTGCTCAACAAGATGGACCTCGTCCGGAGACAGGACCTGCTTCCTTACATGAAACAGGTAGGCGAGCTGGCCCCCAACGCCGAGGTTCTTCCCTTGTCGGCCCGCAAGGGTGAGAACCTCGAGACCCTGCTCGAACTGCTGGCCGCACGCCTCCCCCCGGGCCCCTGGCTCTACGGCAAAGACGTTCTGACCGACATGTCCGAACGCTTCTTCGTAGCCGAGCTTGTGCGCGAGCAACTGTTTCGGCAACTGGAACAGGAACTCCCTTACCGGGTAGCCGTATCGGTTGAATCGTGGGAGCGACACGGGCGCACGCTGCACATATCCGTCTGTATCTTTACCGACTCCAAGTCTACCCGTCCCATGATAATCGGACACGGCGGCGAGAGGCTCAAATCCATCGGCAGCGCGGCCCGCGAAACAATAGAACGCCTCGTCGAATCCCGGGTACACCTGGAAATCTTCGTCAAAGTGAGGGCCAACTGGCCCAGTGATCCACACTTCCTGGCGGAACAGGGCCTCTGAGAAAACCATGCAGAACAAACTCGCAAGAGTGGCCATCGTCGGGCGGCCCAACGTAGGCAAATCTACTCTTTTCAACCGCCTGCTCGGAAGGCGCCGGTCGATCACCCTCGATACTCCCGGCGTCACCCGCGACCCGGTATCGGCCTCCGTTCTGTGGGGCGACCGACTCCTCGAATTGGTCGACACCGGAGGCCTGGGAGGCGAAGCGGTGATCGATCTTGCCGAACCCGTGCACCAGCACACCCTCGAAAGCATTGAAGGAGCAGACCTCGCCGTCGTGGTGTTTGACGGTAGGGCGGGCTTGAACCCGCTCGACGCTGAAACAGTAGCCTTGCTGGGACGCGGTCGATTACCCGTGCTCTACGTGGCCAACAAGGTCGAAGGCCCGGCCCAGGAGGACGAGCTCGGAGAGTTCAGCCGCCTGGGAATTGATCCGCCACTGGCGGTATCAGCCGAACACGGCGCTGGGATCGGTGCCCTCAAGGACGCGATACTCCGGGCTATCCCCGAACGGAACGAAAACGAAGAGGAGTCCCCGAGGGGAGATTCGGTCTGCCGCGTGGCAGTCGTCGGACGCCCCAACGTAGGCAAATCTTCGCTGGTCAACCGGCTTGCCGGTAGTTCACTGTCGCTGGTGGACGACAAGCCCGGGACTACCCGCGACGTGGTCGACCTCGAACTCCGCCGCGGAGACAAGGACTACCTGCTGCTCGATACCGCTGGCATGCGCAGGCCCTCGAAGGTCGACCGCGGCGTCGAAGAACTGAGCGTCGGGCGAAGCGTGGGTGCGGTCAGGCGTGCCCAGGTAGTGCTCATGCTCATCGACCCGGTGGAAGGTGTCACCGACCAGGAAGCCAGAATCGCGAACCTGGCCTGGCGCGAGGGCAGGGCGCTGGTGATCGCGGTCAACAAGTGCGACCTGCTGGGCAGCGAGGGCGAAAAGCGGCGGCTCGAAGAAACCTTCAGGCGAATATACGGAAGCCTCTATGCCGCGAAGTTCTGCTTCATGTCGGTACTCACCGGGGATGGGGTCGATGGCTGTTTCAATAAAATAGACGCTGCCTACGCAGCCCACTCCCTGAGCGTTAGAACCTCGGAACTTAACTCGATAATCGCCAGGGCGGTCGAAGACAGGCAACCGCCGATAATCGGTCGCGGGAGACTCAAGATATTCTACACAACACAGACCGGGACACGCCCGTTGACGGTCACGCTGTTCGTTAATCGCAGCGGGGTACCGGAAAATTACCGTCGCTACCTGGAGCGCTACCTGCGCGAGCAGTTCGACCTCGAGGGAAGCCCGATTCGCTTGCGATTTTCAAAACGATCCTCGCACGGCGACGAACGGCCCGAATAGCCCGCGCCCCGAGCGGCTATCCGTCCCGGCCACTGCGCGCATGCTCGACGGCAAGCGAGGCATAGCTGTCGACCGTTTCGCTCATCCAGAGTTTTTCTTCGTCGCTCACGTCGCGAACCACGCGCGCCGGCTGTCCCATGACGAGTTTGCCCGCTGGTATTTCCATGCCGGTGGTGACCAGGCTCATCGCGCCCACCAGCGCGCCTTCACCGATCACCGCGTGGTCGAGAACAATACAGCCTATACCCAGCAGGGCTCGATCACCGATGGTGCAGCCGTGGGCTACCACCCGGTGTCCGAGCGTCACCTCGTTGCCGATGGTGGTCGGAGCCTCGTCGCGGCTCACGTGGATCATGCACTGGTCCTGCACGTTAGTGCGCTCGCCTATCCTGACGTAGCTGACGTCGCCCCTGACGACCGACTGGTACCAGATCGAGGCGCCGGCCCCCAGCGAGACGTCACCTATAACTGTAGCTTCGTCGGCCACCCAGGCGTCACGGGGAATACGGGGAAAACTGTGAAGATAGTGCTTGAGCACAGCGGGCGTGCGCAACCAGAGGCGCGGTTTGATAAGTACGCGGTGGTCGCTTATAAGGCAACATGGAACGGTTGGATGCGCTCCCAGAAGCGCTCACTTTTGACGACGTACTGCTCGTCCCCGCTTATTCTGCGATCTTGCCCACAGATGCGCACGTTTCTTCCCGGCTTACGCGCAACCTGATACTTTCGCTTCCGCTGGTGAGCGCGGCCATGGATACGGTCACCGAATCCCGCATGGCGGTGGCCATGGCCCAGCTCGGTGGAATTGGTTTCGTTCATCGCAACATGTCCATAGAACAGCAGGCGGCCGAGGTCGCGCGCGTCAAAAAGAGCGAGAGCGGAAAAATAGTCGACCCGGTTGTAGTCGACCCGGCTACACCGCTTCGCGAGGCGCTGGAGATCATGCAAGCCAACGAGATATCGGGGCTGCCGGTGTGCAGGGAAAGTCGCCTGGTGGGTATTCTCACAAATCGTGACGTCCGATTTGAAAGGAACAAGGACCGGCCCGTCAGCGAGGTCATGACCAGCGAAAACCTGGTCACGGCGGGCCCCGGCGTCACCAACCAGGAAGCCACCGATGTCCTGCAAAAAAATCGTATTGAGAAATTGCCCCTGGTGGACAAGGAAGGCCGACTGGTGGGGTTGATCACGGTCAAGGACATCCAGAAGCAACTCGATTACCCCGGCGCGTCAAAGGACAGCCACGGGCGACTTCTCACCGGAGCGGCCGTTGGCGTAGGCGAAGACCGGCTCGACCGTACGGCCGCGCTGGCCGAAGCCGGCGTCGACGTGGTAGCCGTCGATACCGCCCACGGGCACACCGCCAACGTGATTGAAACAGTCAAACTGGTTAAGAGCGAGCACCCCGACCTCGACGTCATTGCCGGCAACGTCGCCACTGCGGACGGGGCTCGTGCCCTCATCGACTGCGGGGTGGACGGCGTCAAAGTCGGAATGGGCGTAGGCTCTATCTGCACCACGAGGGTGGTGTCCGGGGTAGGTATTCCCCAGCTCACGGCGATCCTCGAAGCCCGCTCGGTGTGCGAAGAAGCCGCCGTGCCCGTTATAGCGGACGGCGGGCTGAGGTACAGCGGCGACATTACCAAGGCGATGGCCGCAGGGGCGGATTCGGTGATGATCGGCAGCCTGTTGGCCGGCACCGAGCAGAGCCCGGGCGAAACGGTGCTTTACCAGGGCCGCAGCTACAAGCTTTATCGTGGCATGGGATCGCTGGAAGTGATGCGCGAAGGCGCAAGTCGCGATCGTTACGGGATGCAGGAGCAGGACCGTCTGAAACTCGTGCCCGAGGGTATCGAGGGAAGGGTGCCCTACAAGGGCGACGTAATGGCAACCATCGACCAGTTGGCCGGTGGCCTTCGTGCCGGCATGGGTTACCTCGGCGCCAGCGACATCCCCGAGTTGCGGGCCAACGCCCGCTTCATGAGAGTATCCCCGGCCGGACTGGCCGAAAGCCACGTGCACGACGTCACCATGACCCGCGAACCCCCCAACTACAGGCGAGAGTAAACAAGAACCGTGATCGCCATACTGGATTTCGGCAGCCAGTACACCCAGCTCATTGCCCGCAGGGTGAGAGAAGCGGGGGTGTACTGCGAAATACTCCCTTACAACGTCGAGCTTGAACGTCTTACCGCCCACGAACCGGCGGCGCTGATCCTGTCAGGCGGACCGGCGAGCATATACGAAGAAGGAGCGCCCCATCCGCAGCCCGGCGTACTCGACCTCGACCTTCCCATGCTCGGTATCTGTTATGGGATGGGCGTGCTGGTCACGGCAGAAGGTGGAAAAGTAGCCAGTTCCGGCCACAGGGAATACGGTCCGGCACCTCTTACTGTGACGGTGAGCGAGGGCTTGTTTAGCGGTTTCAACGGTGACAAACCCCGCGTATGGATGAGTCACGGGGACAGGCTGGAGAGCCTTCCGCCAGGCTGGAGCGCCGTCGCGACGAGTAAAAACTCCCCACTGGCCGCGGCCCAGAGAAACGATGGCCGCCGCCACGTCGTGCAGTTCCACCCCGAGGTAGTGCATAGCGAGAGGGGCAGCGACATACTTTCAAACTTCATGTTCAAGGTCTCCGGACTCAAGAACGATTGGAGCATGGAGAGTTTCGTGGACGCCACGAGTCGACGAATAAAAGAACAGGTCGGCGATGGCCACGTGATATGCGGCCTGAGCGGCGGCGTGGACTCTACGGTCACGGCAGCCCTGCTGGAGCGCGCAGTACCGGGCCAGCTGACCTGCGTGTTCGTAAACAACGGGCTTTTACGCAAAGACGAGGCAGCCGAAGTAAAGGGCAGGCTGGGCGACTATTTCGGGGCCGACTTTGTGTACGTCGACGCCTCGGATCGTTTTCTCGACGCGCTCTCCGGCGTCGAAGACCCCGAGAAGAAGCGTAAGATCATCGGCGGCACCTTCATTGATGTTTTCGAAGATGCTGCCCACCACGCCGAGGTCCGTAAGGGACCAGTTAAATTCCTGGCCCAGGGTACTCTTTATCCAGACGTCATCGAATCGGTTTCGGTAAATGGCCCGTCTGCGACCATCAAGAGCCACCACAACGTGGGCGGTCTCCCGGAACGCATGGAACTGGAACTGGTCGAACCTCTACGCGAACTCTTCAAGGACGAGGTGCGCGAGGCGGGCAGGGTGCTCGGCTTGCCCGCCGACTCTCTCGATCGCCACCCCTTCCCTGGGCCGGGCCTCGCCGTGAGGATACTCGGGCCGGTCAACCGCGACGACCTCGCCGTGCTCCGCAACGCCGACGCCATTTTCATTGAAGAAATACGCGAGGCTGGCCTATACGACGACATCTGGCAGGCCTTCGCGGTGTTGCTGCCGATTAGAACGGTGGGCGTGCAAGGCGACTTCAGAACCTACGACAAGGTCATCGCCCTGAGGGCTATAACCAGCGAAGACGGCATGACCGCCGACTGGTTTCGCTTTCCACCCGAAGTCCTTGCCCAGTCCTCGGCACGTATCGCAAACGAAGTGGCCGGTGTCAGCCGGGTTGCCTACGATATCTCTTCCAAACCCCCGGCTACTGTTGAATGGGA
>JACNKC010000108.1 GCA_014382245.1 Pseudomonadota bacterium
CCGACACTCGGGGTGCTGACCTGGGTCGTGTTGCCTCCAGCCAGGCCGGTGTGGGTGTCGGGCGAATCAGGCGGCGGGTCGCGGACGGCGAAAAGCGCAAAGGGGAGGATGACCGTCGTGGCGCCGAGGCCTATCCACCACACCGCCTCTCGCCAGGAGTACGCGGCCGCCAGCTGGTCGGCCAGGACGGGAACCAGGGCACCGCCGGCGTTGGAGCCAACGTATACGAAGGCCAGCGCCAGTCCGCGATTGCTGCTCACCCAGCGCGAGGTGACGGCGCCAACGGCGACATCGCCGCAGCCGGCCAGAGCGAGCCCGAACATCGCCGTGTAGAGGTAGAACTGCCACAGGTTCTGCACCGTGCTGAACAGCATCAACGATCCGCCCAGGAGCAGGACGGCCGACGACAAAACCACCCGTGCACCGGCCCGTTCGACCATCTGGCCAACCAGGACCTGGCCGCCGCCCATGGCGAGCAGCAGCGGCGCCGCCGACAGTGAGAAAGCCGCGCGCGACCATTCGAACTCGGCCACGATGTGCTTGAGCAGGGCGCCAAAAATGTATCCGCAACCCAGGCCAGCCTGGCACATGAAGCAGCCCAGCAGCACCGCCGCCAGTGTCGCCCTGTTATTAATTCTGTTCACGGTGGGCAACGGCTGGTCAGCAGGGACGCTTACGCGAGTACACCCTGTTCGCCCAGCTGGTCGATTTCGTCCTGGTCAAGGCCCAGCAACTCGCGCAGCACTTCGCTGCTGTGCTGTCCGAGGTCGGGGCCCGGCTGTTCAATCTTCGCGGGCATGTCGCTCACGGTGAAGCCCACGCGTTCGAGCGCGAGCTCTCCCAGGCTCTCGTGCTCAACTCGCGTAAAGTAACCGCGGGCGGCCAGCTGCGGGTCGTCGTCAAGCCGGGCCAGGTCCATGACTACAGCCGCCTCGATGCCGGCTTCCTGGAGCTCGCGCGAGAGCTCGTCGGCGTCGCGCGTTGCCGTGTACTCCTGCATGCAACGATCGAGTAGGTCGGCCTGTTCGAGGCGCAGCTCGAGCTTGTCCAGGCCTTCTTCCATCATCCAGGCGGGGCGGCCCAGTAACTCGCGCAGCATTTTCCAGCGCACGTCGTCGAGCACGGCCACGGCAATCCAGCGGTCGTCGCCCTTGCAGCGGTAGACGCCGTGCGGCGCCATGCGCTGGTCGCAATTGGCTCGACGCTCGATGTTTTCGTCGTTCGCACTCTGGCGCACTACCAACTCGGAGAGGCTGTATACCGCCGCTTCTATCTGCGAGAGGTCAATACTGCAGCCTTCGCCCGTGCGCCGGCGTCGCAGCAGTGCGGCCGACAACGCCACGGCCAGGTAACGCGGTGACAGCGAGTCGGTTATCGTGGCCCAGGGTCCGTGCGGCTCCATCCCCGGCTGGCCGGTGAGCTGGTTAAAGCCAGCGATGGCCGAGCCCTGGCCGCCAAAACCGGGGTAGTTGCGCTCGGGACCGGTGGCGCCGAAGAGGCTGCTGCTGGCGACTACGGCGGCCGGGTTGCGCGCGCGTATGGCGGTCGCGTCCATGCCCCATTTTTCCATCACGCCGGGGGCAAAGTTGTTTATGACCACGTCGGCACGTTCGATGAGTCGCCAGGCCAGGTCGCGACCCACCTGCTCGGCCATGTTGAGCGCGAGGCTCTTCTTGTCGGCGTTGAGCAACACGAACATCGGCGAGTTGTCCAGGGCTCGTTCGCCGCCGCGGTTAAGGTAGCGCAGGAAATCGGGTCGCGCGTGCGATTCGATCTTGACCACGGTGGCGCCCTGTTGCACGAAATAACGGCTGGCCATCGGGCCGGCGGCGCCCGAACCAAACTCGAGAAAGAGCAAATCCTCGAACACGTAGCCCGCCGTCGCGTTGTTGTTCATGCTACGCCCTCGTCTACGAGTAGTTGGCGCTGTTCGTCGGACAGTTCGAGTTCGTCGAGAATGGCCGGGTTGTGTTCACCCGGCAGGGGCGCGCGCCGCAGTTGCGATCGGGTACCACCGAGCATGGCAAACAGGGCGGGGTGTTCCACTGACGCCCCGAGCCGGGGGTAGTCGATGGTCACGAACATCTCGCGGCTGCGAAGCTGGGGCTGCGCGAGTATCTCGCGGGCTCCGTTGCAGGGGGCCAGCAACACGCGGCGCTTGAGCGCCTGCTGGTACAACTCGGTCATGGTCATTGTCGAGAAAAACTTTTCGAAGGCGGCTTCCACGCCTCGCAGCTCCTCGCCGTCCACGGCGCCCGGGTCCCAGCTGTCCCAGTCGCGGTCGCGCAGGGAGGATGCGAGCTTGCCGCTCTCTTCCATCCAGCTGCAGACCGCACGCAGGTTGGCGGCGCGGGCAGGCCCGCCGCGCAGGCCGAATGATATCCAGCCGTCCGCGGCGCGCCATATCTCGCGACTGGCACCGGTGCGCGCTCCACTGCGCTGTCCGCGGCCACGCCCCAGCGCCTGTTGACCGGCCGCGGAAATGAGGGTCGCCAGCTGGCATTCCTGCATCGACAGGTCCACGAGTCGGCCGAGGCCGTCGAGCTCGCGTGCGTGCAATGCCTGCAGTGTTCCCACCACGGCTTCGGGCGCGGCGTGGTAGTAGGACGAGGGCATGCTGCAGCGCAGGGGCGGCCCCTCGGCGTCGCCGGTCATCCAGGCGTTGCCACCCGCGGCCACTACCACGAGATCGTGGCCGTCGTCGCCGGCGCGTGGCCCTTCGAGTCCGAACGGTGTTATCGAGCAGCACACCAGCCGGGGAAAGTCGGCGTGCAGGCGCGGCCAGTCGAGCCCCATGCCCTCGGCCCACGCGGCGCCCAGGGAGAGCAGCAGCACGTCGGTTTTCTCGAGCAAGGCATCGAGCACCTGCATGCCCGCCGGGTGACGCAGGTCGAGGGCGAGCGAACGCTTGCCGGTGTTCATTGCCAGCCAGGGAAGCGAGGCTTCGGGCTTCTCGACGCCGCCCAGCCAGGGGCCGTACGCGCGCTCAGGGTCGCCAGCGGGCGGCTCTATCTTGGTGACCTCGGCGCCGAGGTCGGCCATTATCTTGCCGGCCAGGAATCCGCGTTCGTCGGTGAGCTCTGTAACGCGCAGGCCCGCGAGCAGCTGCGCTTCCTCGGCCGCGGGGTTTTCCCGGGGCCTTGTCACGCCACGCTTCCCCGCTCGCGCAGCACGGCGATTTCTTCTTCGTTGAGTCCGAGTTCGGCCAGCAGCTGGTCGCTGTGCTCTCCCAGCAAGGGCGAGGGCGAGTGCAGCTCGGCGGGGGTGCCTTCAAAGCGGGCCACCGGCCCAGGCACGCGCATGGGCCCGCAGTGGGGGTGCTCGATTTCCTGCAGCAGGCCATTGGCAAGGACCTGGGGGTCATTGATTAGCTGCTCGCTGGTGTTGACCGGCGCGCAGGGCACACCCTCGGCCTCCAGGCGGGCCAGGAAGTCGGCGCTGGCCAGGGTACTGGATACCTCCTTGATGGCCGCCGACATTTCGGCGCCGTGTTCCATGCGCGACTGCAGCTCGGAGAAGCGTGGATCGTCGACCAGTTGGGGTTTGCCCAGGGCGCGGGCGAGCCCCGCGAACTCTTCGTCGGAGATGGCCAGCACGGCAACCCAACCGTCGGCCGTGGGCTGGGCGTCGAGCAGGTCGGCCAGCGGCGCGGGGGCCGACACTTCGTCTCCCAACCACGAATTAAGGTTGATGGACGGG
>JACNKC010000005.1 GCA_014382245.1 Pseudomonadota bacterium
GAAGACCGAGCCGGCGGCGGGACGCGAGCGGGAGGGCGGCGGGGCGAAAGGCCTCCGCCGCGTGGACGTGGTGACTAGGGAAGAGGGGTTTAGGGGAGCAGCGGGTGAGGAACTCCCACGAAGACAAAGGCGAAGAGCAACAGCGCGAACAGCGTCCAGCGTTTCATGATCTGCCGGTGGCCGCCGCGACCACGGTCATGTCAAAGTTCTGGCGATCGCCGTAACTACGCCGCAGTTCAAGTCTGCGCAGGTACACGGCCGGGGCGGCCGACTCCAGGCGCCCCAGGAGATCGAGTAGAGCGGGCAGTGTTGCGCTTTCGACCTTCAGCTCGACGGTGTTTTCTTCCTGGCCGCCCGCTCCGCGCTGATGGCCCGGGTTTATCGAAGCCACGGATTCGGTGGCGACCGAGCCCGAGGCCGCTTCACTGACCAGCGAGAACAGCGACACACCTTCGCCCAGCGTCGCGCTTGAGGTCGTGCTGCCCTGCCGCCGCAGTTGGGCGATCTTCTGTTCCAGCTTGAGCATGGGTCCGAGATCCGCCGTGAGGCGGTCGATCCTACCCGTCATCTTTTGACGGTGAAGCGACAGCGGCTCTATCACGCCGGTCCACAGCACGGCCGCGGCCAGCAGTACCAGCAGGGAGGTGACCAGGCGGCGCTCGCGGTCGTTGAGTCTTGCCAGCAGGGCGCTGGCTGCCGCCACGGGTGTTGACAGTTTCACGCGCCGGTCCCCACGTCGTCGAGGGCCAAGGTCAGTTGAAAGTTGACGCCCTTGCCGTTGACCGCGGCGTGCACGTCGCGAATTTCGACCGAGGCGAAACTGCCGCTTTCTTCGAGCGATTGTTGCACCCGGTTTACCGATTCAAACGAGTCCGACACGCCCGCCACGCGCAACGAGCGGCCGTCCTGTTGCCAGCTGTCCAGGGTCACCGGCAGGTCGGCGGGTACGGCGGCCGAGAGCACGGCCATCAGGCGGAGGGGCAGGCCGGTGCTCGCGGCGCTCGAAGCGAGACTGGCCTCGCGGCTGAACTGGCTCAGTTTCATCTCCATTTTAAGGCGCAGGCCGCTGCCAGCAGCAGCCCGGTTCTTAGAGAGTGTCCCGTCGGAAGCCGTAGTTCCGGAGAACATCGCCCGGGTGTAGATATCGGCCGCCCGCCGTTCGATGCGCTGCAGGCTGGAGTCAAGCCGGTAGAGATCCAGCCCTGTAGACAACATGGCCGCTATAGCCGCCGCTACTGCCCAGGGTAGCAGCGGGCGCAGCAAGGCGGCAGGTCTGAAACCGTTTCGCTCGGTATCAAGGCCGGGCAGGAAATCGAGCACCGGCAACTGAGGGTTGCCTCCCGCGGCGTATATCATGCCAAGCAGGGCAGCGTGGCTGCGCCAGTCGCCGGCGTGGCCTTCTGCCAGCCCCAGCGGACAGTCGGGCGACAGCACCTGCAAGTCGCAGCCTCCAAGTGCCTCCTTGAGACCTCCGAGTGGGTCGTTTTCGCCCGAGGGGTTTAGCGCGACTCCGCCCACGATGACAAGTCTCGAAGCGGGCGACATGCTGCGGTAGGCCCAGGCCACCCTTTCGAGCAGAGCCTCCTGCGGCTGGCAGGCCGTCACGCGAAGATCGGCCAGTTGCCCCTGCTCATCAAACATTCCGAGCACGGTCTCGTCGTGGCCGACGTCCAGGGCTACGAAGCTCCCTTGCTCGTGGCTGAGCCGATAGATTTCGAGCACACAAGCGGGAGTCCAGACCAGGCGGTCAACCTTGCGTCCGGGTGCCGACACGCGCTCTGCCAGGGCTGCGAGTTCGTCGTTGTCGGCCATTGCAGCCAGTACCGGGGGGCGAGACTCGGAGCCGGCCCAGTCCCAGGCCACGGCGCTTTCTTCGAGCGTCATTGGTACGTGGGCCTCCAGGGTGCTGCCCACTACCTGCTGCACGCTCTGCCGGCTGCGGAATGGAAAATCGAGAAAACGAAACGTGGCGCGCCTGCCGCCTACGCCGCAGAGCACGCGGTCCCACTTGCCTTCGGGCAGCAGTTCGAGCGGCGACTGGCCGGGCTCGAGTTCGAAGCGGGCGATATCGAGTACCTTCAAGCCCCTGACCGAGCTCTCAGCCGAGGCCCAGGCCAAGTGGTCGGGGCCGCTCATGATGGCCAGGATCCTGTTTCCCATCGCTATAACGCGCCGGCACGACCGCTGTCGGGCAAGTCGAAGTCGTCGAGGCCACCCAGGCCGGGGGCGTCCATGCCGCCCAGGTTGGGTCCGTGCCTGCGTAACCAGTAGATTATATGTATACGGCCCTCTTGGCGATTCAGTAGCGCCTCAACCGAACGGTAAGTGTTGCCCACCGCGCCGCTGCTGCGCACCCTGAACCAGCCACTTTTGAAGCCCAGCAACGATTTAGCCGCGGCCACGCTGCTTCCGGCCGTGCTGAGTACCTCCTGCCAGCTGCTCATTCCTGCGCTTGCGCGGGCCTGCAGAAGGCGGTCGAGCACGAGGTCATCATCCAGTGAGGGGTGCAGGGCGGCCAGCACCTCGGGCGGGGCGGTGTTTACATTTACCCGCGCCACGGCCAGCGGCAGCAGCGAGACAAAGGGCCTGAGCGCTCGCAGGGTGTCGGCGTCCATGCCCTTGAGAAGGGCGAGCTCGGCAAACGACAGCAACGGCCCGTTGCGAGGCAGGTAGGGCGGCTCTGCCGAGCGGTACCAGGAGCTCTCGGCGCCGTCGCGGTTGGCCGGCACGCGGTCGTCCTTGTCTATCCAGTCCTGCAGCGGCCCCGAGAAGTCGCTCTCCAGGCCCTGGCTATCGAGCAGGCGCTCGAGCGCCGCCCGGGGAACGGGAAGGTTAACGCGGTTGAGGTTGAGCCGTCCACTCTCGTCTTCTACCCGAAGCGCAAACCGGCCGAAGCCGGTTTCCATGGGAGGAATACCGGCCGCCCAGGTCTCTCCCAGCCAGTCGCTGCCGCCGTTGCTGCCCGAGGCCTTGTCGACGGCTGCGTCCAGTTGCAAAGCAGCCATGGCGACGTACACACCCGAATCGGCCAGCAGCGCTGCCTGCCGGGCCTTGACGCCGGCGGCTGCTTTTTTCCATTGCAGCCGCGCGCTGAAGGTGAAGTCGAATACCAGTACGGTGAGCAGGGCGGTTGCGGCCAGCGCCACCACCAGGGCGACGCCGCTTTCGCTGCGCTTTCGGCCGGCCGGCTCGACGGCCAGAGGCGAAGAACCGCCGGGTAGCAGCGACAAGCGTTGGTCAGCCCTTTTCACCGCCCGCTCCCGGGGAGAACGGCCATGGTCAGCTCCAGTGCCGGTCCGTCCTTACCGGCCGCGGCCGTCACCGACAGCTCAACCAGTTCAGGGGTTTTCTGCTTTGGGCTGCTGCCGGGCCGTTCCTGCCAGGAAGCCAACCAGTCGGCGCCGTCAAAGAACCTCAGGTCGACCGCCTGCAGCCCTGTGGCCACCACGCGTCGATCAGCCTCTTCAAGTGGTGCTACCACCGGCGGGCGGAATTCATAGCGGGCCAACTCCATGGTGGCTTCGGTTTCGGTCGCGGGCTCACTGTGCTCGAGCATGTAGACCACGCGGGCCTGGTCGCCGCGGTCGCGCTGCTGCAGGCCTCCCCAGGCCTGCTCGTCGACGACTGTCACCCCGCGGGCCGAGAGAACGGTGAGTTCCAGCAGTGCAAGGCCGCTGTAAGCGGAGCGCA
>JACNKC010000087.1 GCA_014382245.1 Pseudomonadota bacterium
GCGAGTCCCGGCCCGAGCCACGTTGGGCCGGCCAGTCCCATGGGCGCGTGGGCCGGGTTGACGACCATCTTCCTGGCCGCCCGTTGCGCCGGGGGCCGCGCGGCGAGCGCGCGCGCTTCGGTCATGCCCGTGCCCTCGAGATCGGCGAACGGCACCGCGCGGTTGATCAGTCCGCCCTCGGCGGCTTGCTTGCACGACAGTGGTCGGCCGGTGAGCGCGTGCTCCTTGGCGCGGGTGAGGCCGAGTCGGTAGATCCACATGCCGGTGAGGTAGCAGCCCCAGGCGCGCGAGTAGGGCGTGCCGATGCGCGCGTCGTCGCTCGCGATCACCAGGTCGGCGCACAGGGCCATGTCGGAGCCGCCGCCAACGCACCAGCCCTGTACCTGGGCTATTACTGGCTTGGGGCTGCGCCACATGCTCATGAATTTCGGCACCGGGCCGGTGTGTGGGCTGGTCACGCCTATCATGTCGCTGCCTGGGTCCCAGCTGCCGTCGGCTCCAACCAGGCCTTCCCAGGCAGCCATGTTGTCGGCGAAGTTGAAACCGGCGCAGAACCCGCGGCCGGCCCCGCGCAACACGATCACGCGCACGTCCTTGTCGCCGTTGGCCTGGGCCACGGCCTGTTCCAACTCGTCGGGCATGGGCGGAACGATGCTGTTGAGCTCGTCGGGTCGGTTAAGCGTTATGGCCGCCAGCGGCCCGTCGGTTTCGTAGAGTAAGGTCTGGTAGTTCATGCCTGTGCGCTGCTCTCCTTTTCGCCGCCCTTCGTGCTGAGGCCGTAGGGGGCCACACTAACCTCGTGCCACGGCTGGTGAAAATCAGACCTGCGACCTTTTCGGGGTTTGAGACGTAGTCTCCAACCCCGAAAAGGTACGTCTTCCCGTTCTTGACAGGGGGGGGTGGGGGTGGCCTGTAGTGGGTATGAAGATTGGAGTAATTCCGCCTTACGGTATGGCCGCGGTCGAGCAGCCCGGCTTTGCCGGTGATTTTTGCCGATTGTGTGAAGATGAAGGCGTCGAGTCGGTGTGGGTCGTCGAGCACACGGTGATGTGTCCGGATTACAACTCGCGTTATCCCTACCACCCCTCGGGGCGTTCACCGCTCACAGAGCATGTCGTTCAGCCCGACCCGCTGCTGTGGCTCACCTGGGCCGCGGCGCACACCGAGACCCTGCGCCTGGCCACCGGCGTGATGATACTGCCGCAACGCAACCCGCTCATCCTTGCCAAGGAGCTTGCCACGCTTGACCTGCTGTCGGGTGGCCGCTTGATGGCCGGCTTCGGCGTGGGCTGGGTGCGAGAGGAGGCCGAGGCCCTGGGCAGCGACTTCAGCACCCGCGGCCGTCGCGCCAACGAGTGCATTGAGGTCATGCGCGAACTGTGGCGCGAGCAGGAAACCGCGTCGTACCATGGCGATTTTTACGACTTCGACCGAGTGGTGAGCCTGCCGCGTCCCGCGCAGGAAGGCGGAGTGCCCTTGGTAATAGGGGGCCACAGCGTGGCCGCTGCGCGCAGGGCCGGCCGCTACGGCGACGGCTTTTTTCCGCTGGGTGTTTCCATGCAACGCCTGGCTGAATTGCGTGGCGTAATGGAAGATGCGGCGCGCGAAGCTGGCCGCGACCCCGAGGCCGTGGAGCTCAGCTGCGGCGCGATGGCGGGTGACCGGGCCACTCTCGAGGCTTACGCCTCGGTTGGTGTGGACCGCGTGGTAGTGGGTTGCATGGTCGACAACCTGGACAAGGCCCGCGACCTTGTAGCCGACACCCTGGCCGCGCTGCCCTGAGGAGGGTGAGCCCCGCCAGGTGGTGTTGTACGGGGGGAGGGCAGGGGGTTCGCTTTATCGTTCGAGCTGGGCAACCAGCGGAGGGATTCGGGTAGCGCGCCCGTGGCAGTAGTCGAGCCGGCAGTGATCGCAGCCCTGGCCGATGGTGGTGTTGGCGTCCAGTCCCATGCCCATCAAGCGGCTGTAGCTGACGTCAAAGAAGTTGCACCAGGGCGCGAGCTCTTCGACGCCCTGGTCAGTATAGAACTTGTTGACCGCGCACTCGCTGAACACCATGGCCAGGTGGCCATGGCTGTCGGCCTCGATCTCGTAAACAAAATCACCCGGGTAGCGGCGTTGCTGCGAGCGCGAGGCTTGTCGTTCGAAGGCGCGACGCACGGGGCCGGTAAAAGCGAGCCTTCCGAACAAGCGCAGTAGCCACTGCGGCTTACTGCTGAAGAAATCGTCGGTGGCCTCAAATGCCACGCGCGCGGTGTCCTCGGCCGACAATCCACGCTCGGCCATGGCACGGTGCAACGACACTAACCAGCCGTTTATGACCATCACGGGCGTAAAGTAATTGGCGCTGCCGCCGATGTATGGCAGCTCTGGGATGATCTGTTCGAAACGTCGCCGCGTTTCGGCCGTCAGCTCCGCCGCGAGCTCTTCGCCGTGGTGATGGGCGAGCCGTCGCGTGGCGCGCACAAAATGCCTGTCGAACTGGCGGAGCAGCCGAGCGCTCTTAAGCGTGTAATAGTCGCTGTGTTTGTGGGCCGTGTGCATGCGTTCTGCCTCCTTGCCGATGGCCGCTTTCAACCACAGTGTAGTCCCTTGTCATTGCTTGTCACAACTGTCGCCCGTCGGGGGCTACGGTTGCAAAATGCGAGCGGAACTGGCTGGTTACAAAGATTCAGGCTGGCTTGGCCGCCCCCGTCCGGGCGTCGTTGTGCACGGGAGCCAGCGCCTGAAGCAGGAGGATACTGCCCATGCGCAGCGCAAAAGACTTTTTTCAACCACTGGCCCTCGGCGCGCCCGAGCCGTTGCGCGAGGTGCCGTTTCGTCCCTCGCGGATGATACATTTCTTTGACCCGAGCAACGCGAAAATGGCAGCCAAGGTGCCTGACATTGCTACCAAGTGCGACGTGGTACTGGGCAATCTCGAAGACGCCATCGCTGCCGACAACAAGGAAGCCGCCCGCGAAGGCCTGGTCACGATCGGTCGCGACACCGATTTCGGCAACTGCCAGTTGTGGACCCGCATCAACAGCCTCGATTCTCCCTGGGCACTCGATGACGTCACCCGCCTTGTTGGCGAGATTGGTGATAAGCTCGACGTCATAATGATTCCCAAGGTCGAGGGCGCCTGGGACATTCACTACATGGACCGACTGGTGGCCCAGCTCGAAGCCCGCGCTGGCCTTACGCGTCCGATCCTGTTTCACGCCATACTCGAGACGGCCACCGGTGTGGCCAACGTCGAAGAGATATGCGGCGCCAGCCCACGAATGCAGGGGCTGTCGCTGGGCCCGGCTGATCTCGCCGCTTCCAGGCGCATGAAGACCACTCGCGTGGGCGGAGGACACCCCGGCTACATAGTGAGGGCCGACCCCGACCCCGCTAACGAGGACGCGCCGCGCCCGACCGCGCAGCAGGACCTGTGGCACTACACCATCGCGCGCATGGTCGACGCCTGCGCCGCGCACGGCATACTTCCTTACTACGGGCCCTTCGGGGACATCAAGGATACCGTCGCCTGCGAAGACCAGTTTCGCAACGCCTTTCTCATGGGCTGCGTGGGTGCGTGGAGCCTGCACCCGGTGCAGATTGGTATAGCCCGCAAGGTGTTCAGTCCGCCGGCCGACGAGGTGAAGTGGGCGCGCCGGGTCATCGACGAGATGGGCGACGGCACGGGCGCGGTCATGATAGACGGCAAGATGCAGGACGACGCGACCTTCAAGCAGTGCCGGGTGATGGTCGATCTCGCCCGCGCGCTGGCCGAGGGCGACGAGGAGTTGAGCGAGGCCTACGGATTCTGAAGTGGCTGCCGCGGGGCTGCTGACTTTGAAATGCGCGGGGGGAAAGGCTAGAAACCCCGTTGCTTTCGAGCGCCGGACTGGCTGACAGCTCGACCGATACTACGACCGATACTACGACTGGCCACGACCCAGGAGGTGGTTTTCTGATATGCGTTTTTATGAGTTTGAAACCAAGACGATTCTGGCCAGGCGAGGTATCCCTGTGCCCGAGGGCAGCAGGGCTGCCAACGCCGGGGAGGCGGCCAGTGCTGCCCAGGAACTTGGCGGCGCGGTAGTCGTAAAGGCCCAGCTGCTGGTAAGCTCGAAAGCCGGCGCGAGCAGGTCCGATGAGTCGCAGGCCGTCGACAGCCCCGAGCAGGCGGCCACTGCTACCGAGGAGCTGCTCAAGATCGACGACGGCGGTCGCGGCCCCAGGGGCGTGCTCGTTGAGAAGGTCCACGCGGCCACCGCCGAGTACTCGCTGTCGATAAGCTACGACGGAACGGCCAAGCAGCCGCTTCTGCTCGCAGCCGACGTTGCGGGCAACATCGAGGACATCGCCGATGCTCATCCCGACCGCGTGGTCTCGAGGCACTTTTCGGCGCTGGTGCCGTTCTCGGATTACGTCGCCAAGGAAGTAGCCGCGGGCCTGGGCCTGAACGGTTCGGAACTCAACCGCATGGCCGGCGTCATTGCCCGGTTGGCGCGATTGTTTCTCGACTACGATCTCACCCAGGCCGACATACAGACCCTGGCCCGGCTCGAAGACGGCAGCCTGCTGGCGGTCGATTGTTTTTCGGACATGGAAGTCGAGGCCAAGTACCGGCAGAAAGAACTGCTCGCCGAATTCGGCGTGGGCGAGGAAGACACCCGCTCGGTGCGCGAGCCCACCGCGTTTGAGCTGGCCGGCAAGAAGATCGACGACGACGACCCGCGTGGCATCATCGGTCCGGTCGTCGAGTTCGGCGGCAACGTGGGACTGGTCATCGGTGCGGGCGGCGGTTCGCTGACGCTTACCGATGCGGTGCGCAAGGCGGGCGGCGATCCTGCTAACTACGCGGCCATAGGCGGCAACCCCAGCGTGGCCAAGGCCGTGGCGCTCACCAAGCTGGTGCTGGGCAAGCCCGGCGTCGACAAGATAGCCGTGATGTCCAACGTGGTGTCCAACACGCGTGCCGACCTCGTGGCCCGCGGCGTCATAAAAGGTGTTATCGAGATGGGTTTTGAGCCCGCCGACAAGATCACCATCTTTCGCGTGCCCGGTGCGTGGGAGGCCGACGCGGTCAAGATTCTCAACAAGTACGGCGTGGAGTACTGCGACCGTTCGGTGTCGATCAGCGAGGCGGCCAAGCGCGCCGTCGACAAGATCAACGGCTGAGCGGCTGGCGAGCAGCGAGAGAGAAGAGGAAAGCAATGGGAGTTCTGGTTCACAAGGATTTTGATTTTATCGTCCAGGGCATCACCGGGCGCGAGGCGGTCAACTTTACCCGCGAGTGCCTGGAGTACGGCTCCAGGATCGTCGGCGGGGTGACCCCCGGCAAGGGTGGTCGCGAGGTCTACGGCGTACCGGTGTATAACACGGTTCGCGAGATCACCGAGCAGCGCAAGGTAGACGGCAGCGTGATCACGGTGCCCCTGGCCTTTGCCGCCGACGCTGCCTACGAGGCCATCGACGCCGGCATCAAGCTGCTGGTGATCATCACCGAGGGCATATGTCGTCGCGACGCGGCGGCGTTCATAGAGTACGCCCATCAGCACGACGCCCGCGTGATCGGGCCCAACTGCCTGGGGATCATCATCCCCGACGTGTGCAGGTTCGGCAGCCTTGGCGGTCCGGCCGTCGACTGTCGCAAGGCTTTCAAGCCCGGGGTGGTCGGCGTCATGTCGCGCTCGGGTGGCATGACCACCGAGATCTGCAACGCCCTGAGCCAGGCGGGACTGGGCGAGAGCACGGCCATTTCGATAGGCGGCGACCCGGTCATCGGTTCGACCTACGCCGAGTTGATGCCCTACTTCGAAGCCGACGAGGCCACCGAGGCCGTTGTCCTTTATTCTGAGCCGGGTGGTTCGTCGGAGGCGGAACTGGCGCGCTGGGCCAAGGAAAACAACAGCCGCCTGCCCATCGTGGCTTTCGTGGCGGGCCGCTTCATGGACGACATGCACGGCATGAGCTTCGGCCACGCCGGCACCATCGTTGAAAAGAAACTGGATTCACCAGCCGACAAGATCCGCCGCATGCGCGACGCGGGTATTTCGGTGGCAGACGAGATCGGGGACATTCCGCGCCTCGTGCAGGAGCGCCTCGACGGCGCCGCCTGAGCATAAGGGCAGCAGGAGAACGTAAACATGGCAATGTTCATACGCGTGGATGTAAACGACGAACTGGTGGCCGCCACCGACGGACTGGCGGCCAAGTTGATCGAGGTGTGCCCGGTCAAGATTTTCAAGGCAGGCGCTGACGCTGCTTCGGTCGCCGTGGTGGAAGACAACGTGGACGAGTGCACCCTCTGCGACCTGTGCCTGCAAGGGCCCGAGGGCTCGGTGTCTATCGTCAAGCTCTACGAAGACTGAGCGCCGGACCCAGCCCGCAACAGCCACGCGCTCGCAGCGGCGAGCGTGTATTCGAGCAACAGCGCATAGCCCGTGTACGAAGACAGCTCGGCAGCCATCACGGCGCCAGCGCTCCGCGCCAGGGCCAGGCCGCAGGCAAGAAAGAGCAGCAGCAACAACGCCGGTCGCTCCAACTCCTCTCGCATCGCTCCGGCGGCGCAGAGGGCGCCGATGCCTGCCTGCAGGCCGCCATACATAGCCCGTAGCTCAACGGTGCCGGTCGAGGCGGTGGCCGACACGGCGGCGGCCTCGGCCAGGAACTCCGGCAGCAGGAAACAGTAAAGGCCGTAGGGCAGCCACAGCAGCGCGTTGGCGGCAAGGAATAATCTCGTCATTGTGTTTTCTCTCTCCCCCGGGGATCCCATCTTGCCCGCCGCTGTTATAGAAGCCAGTACAGCGGGCGCCCACAGGGAGAACGACCATGATATTCGTGCTTTTTCACGAGATCCCGGTGGCACGGCCCTGGACGCCGGGCCTCAGACTTCGGAAGGTATATCGAAACGCTCCTGGTACTTAATCTGGCGCGCGCGTTCGGTGGCAAGGTCGAGCCCGGTGTCTTCAAAGGTATACTCGTGGACGCCGTGTCTATCCTTTGGACGTTGTTTCATCCAGGCCTCGATTGCCTGTTCGGCTTCGCCGGTGAGCGGGGAGCCACAGCGCTTGTAGATATCGCGAACCGTTCCGATCGGGTCGGCCACGAGATCCTGGTAGCGCACGTCGATAATGCTTTCGGCGGCCAGCGTGCCCGCGTCACGTGCCTGCATGACGCGCTCGGGAAGGTAGGCGTGTCCAAAAGCCAGGCTTTCGACGACCGATTCGTAATGCACGTGGTCACTGCGCATCCACTGCAGGCTCGCCATCAGGTTAGAGATCGAGGCCAGGACCCGCAGCGGGTCACGGTGTGTGATTACAACGTGTGCGTCGGGATAGGTGTCCAGGAGACAGGCGAGCTGATTCATATGGGAGGGAGCTTTGAGCACCCAGCGCCGCTTCGGCTGGCGCCACTGTAACAGCTTGAGGAAGCGCCGGTGGTAGCTGTAGGCGGGCCGGGGGTCGAGACCCGCCTTCCACATGGTGTAGCTGGGGACGTGGAAGAATCCCGTGAACATGTCGCAGGCGAATTCGTGGGCGAAGATGTAGATGCACTCGTTTGGAAGCTCCGCGCCCAGTTCGTGCATCGTTCTCATGGCCGGCAGGACATGGTCCTGCATCCTGACTTCGTTCTCCGCGAGCTCGATCGCCAGGGCGCTGTCTATCTCGGAGGTGGCGACGGCGGCGGCCGGGTACATCATTTCCCACGTGGTGGGGGCTCGATTGTCCGGGTCCCGCCACAGGAGTTCGTGGAGAATGCTGGTTCCCGTGCGGGCGATTCCCGTCACGAATACCGGGGCGATGATTTCTTCTTCTTCGATCTCGGGGTGGTCGTGAAAGACCTTCTCGGTGCGGAGACGACTCTCGAGAATTCGCGCGATCTCCGCGCGCGCCAGCAGCCTGCCGACGAGCGTGAGCTGGGCCTCCTCTTCGAGCGAGCGAACAAGCATGGCCAGCCCTTCGCGGAATCCATCGTCTCCAAAATTATCGAGACCGGTCGCGTCGACCGCGGCCTGGATAGCCTGTAGCTCGTCGAGCGGTACCATTGAACGGCCACCGTCGGTCAGTGCCGATGCGAGCCCGTTAACCTGGTCGACCCAGGGCGACCGGGGCGGTGGAGTCCACGCCATGGCGCAGTGTTCTGCAGGAGGGGGCGTGCGTCAACGGATTGTGGCGGGGGCGCGCTGTTTTGTTCCCGGCTCACCCCGCCCTCCGGACCCGGATGCGCCCTCTTTTTTTTTGCAGGCCCGCGCCTGGCACCAAAAAAAAAGCGCAACCCTAGCCCCCCCTGAACACCCGGGCGCGGTTTTTGCTAAAAACCACCACGCCCTCGCGGGGGACCTCGCTCGCCCCGGTTGTCTACTGCGAGGGCGCCCCGGCGCCAAGGGCGTCGGGTAGCCCCTGGTTGAACGCGTTGGACAGCATCTTCTTGGTCATCTGCAGGGCCAACGGTGGGCCGGCGGCCAGGCGATCGGCCCAGTCGTCCACGAAGTCATCGAGCTCGTTGTCGGCCACGACCCGGTTCACCAGGCCCATCTGCTCGGCCTCGCGCGCGCTCAGTATCTCGCCCAGCATCGCCAGCTCCTTGGCCTTGTGCATGCCCACTGCACGCGGCAGCAACCAGGTGCCGCCGAAGTCAACCGACAGCCCGCGGCGCACGAAGATCTGCGAGAAGCGCGCGCTTTCGCCCGCCACCACGAGATCGCAGCCCAGCGCGATATTCATGCCGGCGCCCACCGCGTCGCCGTTGACCTTGGCTATGGTAGGACGGGTGATCTCGTGCAGCGCGAGCACGGCCGAGTTAACGCTGTCCATGGCCCGCAACGGGTGCAGCTTGGACAACTCCCTGCCGAGATCGGCACCGGCGCAGAACGCGTCGCCCTCGCCGGTAAAAACCACGACGCGGTTGTCTTCGTTCTGCGATATCTCCTGGAAGAGCTGCCGCATCTGCTCCCACATGGGATAGGTGATGGCGTTCTTGCGCTGCGGGCGGTTGAACGCGACCGTCACCACGCCGTTGTCTTTCCGGTTGACCAGGATTTCGTCCACTACTGTTGGCTCCTTGTTGCTCGCGTGTCGGTATTCCTGGGCGCTCTCAGCCCATGTGAAAAAATACGGCCTTGTTTCCGTCGAGGTCGCGGAAGTAGCCGCCGTAGAAACCGGGCATGCGTTGCCCCGGCGCTCCCTCGTCGCTGGCTCCCATGCCCATGGCGCGGGCGTGCATCTCGTCTACCTTTTCGGCCGAACCGGCCGGGAAGGCCACCATGTTGCCGTTGCCGTTGTCGGCCGGCTTTTCGTCAAACGGCGTGCACACTGCCAGCATGGGCTGGTCGGGCGCGGGGCCGATGAGTGCGATGCGTCCGAGGTCCATTATGACCTTGGCTCCCATCGGCTCGAGCAGCTCGGTCCAGAAGGCCTTGGCCTTTTCCATGTCGCTGGTTCCTATGGTGACGTAACCTATCATCGATGTGTTCTCCTTTTCTGTTCGTGTGTTGCGGGCCGTAGCTGAACTTCTACACCCCCGGCGCGGGTGTTGGTAGGGGGGGGGGCTGGCGCTTAGATATTTTCTTCCTGTGCGGTAGCCTGACAGGTATGAGGGATGTGATCGACGCTCTTGTTGATTTTCGTGACGAACGGGACTGGAAGCGCTTCCATGATCCGAAAAACCTGGCCGTTGCTCTTTCAATCGAGGCCGCGGAGTTAAACGAGTTATTCCTTTGGAAAAACGGTGAAGCCCTGGCGGCGGTCGACATCGAGCGGGTAAAGGAAGAACTCGGGGATGTGTTTGCTTACGCGTTACTGCTTGCAGAACATTACGGATTTGATCCGACGGATATCGTGCGAGAGAAGATCACGAAGAACGCGGCTAAGTATCCTGTGGAAAAATCTCGTGGCACTGCGACCAAGTACACCGGGCTCTGATCGGATCTAGAAATTGCTGGCCTATAAATCCACTGTCGACGGCTTTCTAGGCGATGTCGCTGGCGGTGCGATCGACACACGCATAGCCGAAACAGTAGAGCTTCACCTGGGCACGCGTGTTTCTGAGAGCGAGCGCCGAAGTTGGAATAATTCGCTCCAGCAGGTCGGCTGGGTTTTTCACGATTCGTCAGTACCCGGCGACGCGGGGGTGTGTATCGAGTTTCGTTTGCCTATGAGCAGCAGGCGTGTCGATTTCGTTTTATCCGGGTACGGCGAAAACGATCAGGCCAGGGTCGTTATCGTTGAGCTCAAGCAGTGGTCGGAGGCGGAAGCGACGAGCCGTGACGGTGTTGTTCGGGTTCGTTTTCAACGCGGCAAGGTGGACACGAGCCACCCGTCTTACCAAGCGTGGTCCTATGCCGCGTACCTGGAAGGCTTCAACGAGGCGGTAGAGGAGGGTGGCATCACCCTGCAGCCCTGCGCCTACCTTCACAATTACAGCGATGACGGTGTGCTTAGTGGGGATTTTTATTCCGATCATACCGCCCGCGCACCGCTGTTCTTCAAGGAGGACAGGCTGAAGCTGAAGGCTTTTCTCGAGCGCCATATCCGCAAGGGCGATCGCGGGCGGCTGATGTACCAGATCGACCAAGGCAAAATCAGGCCTTCCAGGAGACTTGCGGACGCCCTTGCAGGCCTGCTGAAGGGGAACCAGGAATTCGTGCTGCTCGACGAGCAGAAAGTTGCCTTCGAAAGCAGCCTCGCCGCCATTCGCCGTGCCGACAGCGATAAAAAACAGGTAGTGATCATCAGGGGAGGACCCGGTACGGGAAAATCCGTGGTAGCTGTCAATCTCCTGGTCGCGGCTATCAAGAATGGCTACAACGCCAGCTACGTGACCAAGAACGCGGCGCCCAGGGCGGTGTATGAGACCAAGCTCACAGGGACTCTGACCAGGACTGCTTTCGGCAACCTGTTCAAAGGGTCCGGAGCATTCATAGGAGTTGAAGGAGGCTGCTTTGACGCGTTGGTGGTAGACGAGGCTCACCGTCTTGCAGAAAAATCAGGACTGTACGGTAACCTGGGGGAAAGCCAGATCAAGGAAATAATCGCTGCCGCCCATTGCAGTATTTTTTTTATAGACGAGTACCAACGTATTCATCTCGCTGATGTCGGCAGCGAAACAGAAATCAGATCATGGGCCTCGCACGCGGGAGCCGAGGTCGTTGACATGGATCTTCCGTCCCAGTTTCGTTGTAACGGTTCTGATGGATACCTGGCCTGGCTGGACGACGTGCTCGGGATCAGGATGACGGCGCAGCAGGACCTTGGCGGCGTAGATTATGATTTTCGGGTTTTTGATTCACCGATAGAACTCGACGGGGAGATACGGGCGTGTAATGCAAAGGATAATTCGTCGCGTATCGTGGCAGGCTATACCTGGCCGTGGAAGAGCAAAAAAGATCGCACGGCCATGGACATCTCGTTCCCTTCTTACGGCTACGAGCGGCAGTGGAATCTTTCTGAAGATGGAAGTCTCTGGATCGTGCAGGACGGCAGCATCGATCAGGTCGGTTGCATTCATACCTGCCAGGGGCTCGAACTTGCCCACGTAGGAGTGATCTTCGGTCCTGACCTGGTCGTGCGCAACGGGGAGATTCTAACCCGGCCCGAACATCGCGCCCGCCATGATCGGTCGGTTCACGGTTGGAAGAAGCGGATGAAGGAGAACCCGGAAGCCATTAGCGTTCAGCTAGAGTCGATTATCAAGAACACCTACCGCACGCTGATGACGCGCGGGATGAGGGGGTGTTATATCTACTCCGAGGACGAAGAGACCAGGGAATATTTCAAAGGCCGGATGACAGCCAGGCTTTCCTGACGGTACAAGTGATTCCCTGCCTGGGCCCGACTTACCAATCTGCCCCCCCACCGGCCGCCTCCCCCTCCTTTCTTTCTTTCACTACGACGCCTTGATAGTAGAACGTGTTCTAGTCGCTCGATTTCAGCGCGGGAAACCAGCGCGGGAAACCAGCGCCGGTAATCGGCGCGGCCAAGCAGTTCAAGCGGCGGAAGACAACGGGGATAAGGTTTGCACGCGACCGATAAGACGATGACGACAGCAGAGGTCGTCGGCCAACTCACCGACGGCATGACGCTGGGCATAGGCGGCTGGGGCGCCCGCCGCAAGCCCATGGCGCTGGTGCGCGAGATCCTGCGCTCGCCGCTCACAGACCTCACGCTGGTGAGCTACGGCGGCCCCGATGTCGGCCTGTTGTGCGCCGCCGGGCGCGTGCGGCGGCTGGTGTTCGGCTTCGTAACCCTCGACGTCATCGCTCTTGATGCGCACTTTCGCCGTGCCCGCCAGGCCGGTGACTTCGAGATCACCGAGATCGACGAGGGCATGTTCCAGTGGGGACTGCGCGCCGCGGCCATGCGCCTGCCCTTTCTGCCCACGCGCGCGGGCCTGGCCACCGACGTGCAAGCGCGCAACCCCGAACTCAAGACCATCAGCTCGCCCTACGATGACGGCGAAACCCTGCTCGCCATGCCGGCCTTGAGGCTCGACGCCGCGCTTGTGCACGTCGACCAGGCCGACAGCCGTGGCAATGGGCAGGTGCTGGGGCCCGATCCATACTTTGACGATCTGTTCTGTGCCGCGGCCGATCAGGCCTACCTGAGCTGCGAGCGCATCACCACCGCCGACGAGATGCTCGAGGACGGCTGCGTACACAGTATGCTTATAAACCGCTCGCAGGTGTCGGGCGTGGTCGAGGTGCCGCTGGGCGCGCACCCCACCGGCTGCTCACCCAGCTACGGCATAGACGCTGCGCACTTGAAGGAATACTCGGCTGCGGCTGCCGATGAGCAGGCCTGGGGGGCTTACCGCGAGCGTTACCTTGACGTGGACCACGCCGCGTACATTAAAAACGCGGGCGGCCGCGATCACATAACGGCCATCCCGTCCACGATCTATTGATGGCGGCGTACTGATCATGGCAGCAAACGAGACAGCAAAAGACGAACAGGCGGCCGCGGATTTCACCCTCGCTGAGCTCTGCATCGCGGCGGCGGCGCGGGCCTGGGCCGCCGACGGCGAGCTGCTCGCGTCGGGACTGGGAACGGCACCGCGGCTGGCGGCCGGCCTGGCCTGGCTCACGCTCAACCCCGACCTGATGATGACCGACAGCGAGTGCATGCTCGTGGGCGAACCCGTGCCTCCCGGCCCGCGCGGTGACTATCGCCTGAAGGTGGAAGGCTGGCTGCCCTTTCGCGCGATCTTCGATCTCATTGCCGGCGGCCGTCGCCACGCGATGACCATGCCCACGCAGATCGATCGCTACGGTGGCACAAATATCTCGGTGATCGGCGACTACACGCGCCCGAAAGTCGCGTTGCTGGGCGTGCGTGGCATACCCGGCAACACCATCAACCACCCCTGTAGTTTTTTTATCCCCAGTCACTCCACGCGCAGCTTCGTAGAGAGCGTCGACATGCTATCGGGCGTGAGTTACGACCCCTCTCGCTGGCCGGCCGGTGCCCGGCGCGAATTTCACGACTACCGCCTGGTCGTCAGCAACCTCGCGGTGCTCGACTTTAACGGCAACGATGAAGCCGGCATAAAAACCATGCGGCTCGTGAGCACGCACCCCGGTGTGAGCGTTGAGCAGGTGCAGGAGGCCACGGGTTTTGAGCTCGCGCTGGCCGACAACATCGTCGAGACCCCGGCGCCCACCGCCGAACAGCTGGCGGTGCTCAGGGACCGGCTGGACCCCCACAACCTTCGCGCGACAGTGTTTCCCCCAGCGAAATCCAGCGCCGCAAAAAAAGGCTGAGCACTGTGGGCGATCCTCTGCACACCCGCGCCTGTGACCTGTTCGGGGTACGCTACCCCATCGTCCAGACGGCCATGGGCTGGGTCGCCACGCCCGGGCTGGTTGCCGGCACGGCAAATGCGGGCGGCATGGGTTTTCTCGCCTGTGCCGTCATGACCCCCGACGAGGCCGACGCGGCCATACGTCGCGTACGCGAGCTTACCGACCAGCCCTTCGGCGTGAACTTCCTGATGGAGCAGCCGGGCGCCGACCGTATCGTCGAAAGCATAGTCGAGCACGGCGTACGCGCGGCGAGTTACTCGCGCTCACCCAACGCGGCTTTCATCGAGCGCATGAAAAAGGCCGGCGTTGTCTGCGTGCCCACGGTGGGAGCGGCCCGTCACGCCGAGAAGGCCGTCAAGCTGGGAGCCGACATCGTTGTTGTACAGGGCGGCGAGGGTGGCGGTCACACGGGCGTGGTGCCGACCTCGCTGCTGTTGCCGGCCGTACTGGACGTGGTCGATGTGCCGGTGCTCGCCGCCGGTGGTTTCCACGACGGCCGCGGCCTGGCCGCGGCGCTGGCCTGGGGCGCCGACGGTGTAGCCATGGGCACGCGATTCCTGCTGACCGCCGAGAGCCCGGTACCCGACGCCACCGTTGATCGCTACTTTGCGGCCGGGATGGCCGACGTGGTCGTCACGTGCGAGGTCGACGGCATGCCGCAGCGGGTGATACGCAACGAGTTTCTCGACCGGCTCGAGAGCGGTAGTTCAGCCGTGCGACTGGCCCGGGCGCTGGCCAGCGGCCTGGAGTATCGCAAGATGAGCGGTGCCAGCATACCCGAGCTGCTGCGCTCGGCATTGGCCATGCGAAGCTCAGACAAGCTGACCCCCACGCAGACGCTCATGGCAGCCAACGCGCCGGTGTTCATACAGCGCGCCATGGTAGACGGTCGCCCCGCCGACGGCGTGCTGCCCAGCGGCCAGGTCGCGGGGCTCATCAGTGATCGCCCGACCTGTGCGCAATTGATAGAAGGAATGGTTGAGCAGGCGCGCGCGCGGCTGGCTGCGCTGGCGGGCTGAGGGCGGGCACCGACCGAGGGAACGGGCGAGGGTTGACGGGAGAAACGCAAATGGCATTCAAGACAAGCATAAGCGACGGGCTGGCCGAGTTGCTGCTGGACAAGCCGCCGGTAAACGCCTTTGACAGCGGCGAGTGGCACGAGCTCGCGGGACTGTTTACGCAACTGGGCGACGATCCGTCGGTAAACGTGGTGCTCTGTCGCAACGAGGGGCGCGGCTTCTGCGCTGGGGTGGACGTCAAGGAACTCGCCGCCGACAGTTCACGCATAGTGGAGGTCAACCACGGCTGCTACGACACATTTGCAGCGATACACGACTGCGCGGTGCCGGTGGTGATGGCGGTGTCGGGGTTCTGCCTGGGTGGCGGCATCGGCATGGTCGGCTCGGCCGACATCATCCTGGCTTCTGACGACGCGACCTTTGGCCTGCCCGAGATAGACCGTGGAGCCATGGGCGCGGCCACTCACCTGGCGCGCATGTTCCCGTTGCAGAAAGTACGGCGCATGTTTTTTACCGGCGAGCCCATAGACGCCCTCGAGGCTTACCGGCTGGGCGCGCTAGAAAGCGTGCATCCTCGCGATCAACTGGCCGCGGCCGCCCGCGAGCTGGCCGCCGTCATTGCTGCCAAGAGCCCACGCGCAGTGCGCGTGGCAAAGGAGGCCCTGAACGGCATAGAGCCGGTGGATATAAAGCGCAGCTACCGTTTTGAGCAGGGCTTTACCTACGAGATGTACGCGTCGCCCGATTCGCAGGAGGCGCGCGACGCCTTCGTTGAAAAACGAGAGGCGAGTTTTTCGGACGGCGGTAAGAAGCCCGGCGGCAAGGGCAACAAGGACTGACCCTCTTGGATCTCGACTACACCAAGGAACAGCGCGCGTTTCGCGCGGAAGCAAGAGAGTGGCTCAAGGCCAACGTGCCCGGACAGGCCCTGCCGTCGATGGACACCGAGCAGGGCTTTGCCGCTCACCGCGAGTGGGAAACCAAGCTCAACGAGGGCGGCTGGGCGATGGTGTCGTGGCCGGTTGAGTACGGCGGTCGCGGCGTGGATCTCATCGAGTGGCTGATCTTCGAAGAGGAATACTACCGGGCGGGCGCGCCCGGCCGCGTGAACCAGAACGGCATTTTCCTGCTCGGCCCCACGCTGATGGAGTACGGCAGCGATGAACAGAAGGCGCGCTTTCTCCCGCGCATGGCAGCCGGTATCGACGTCTGGGCCCAGGGCTGGAGCGAGCCCAACGCGGGCAGCGACATGGCAGCCATTCGCACCACTGCTTTTCGCGACGGCGACCAGTACGTTGTCAACGGCCAGAAGACCTGGTGCTCGCGTGCGGTGTGGGCCGACTGGATTTTCTGTATTTTTCGCACCGACCCCGACTCCGAGCGTCACCGCGGGCTCAGTTTCATGCTCGTACCGCTTGACGCCGAGGGCGTGCAGGTGCGGGCCATCGAACAACTCGACGGCGAGACCGGTTTCGCGGAGGTGTTCTTCGACAACGTGCGCGTGCCCGTCGACCAGTTGCTGGGCGAAGAGGGCGGCGGTTGGAAGGTGGCCATGAGCACTGCCGGTTTTGAACGCGGACTCATGCTGCGCAGCCCGGCTCGCTACCAGGCCACGGCGCGCAAGCTGGTGGCACTGCTTCGCGACAATCCAGAGGCGGCCCAACGCGACCCGACGCTGGGCGACCGAGTGATACGCGGTTGGATGCAGGCCGAGGCCTATGCCTTGCAGACCTATCGCACGGCCAGTCGCATCATCGGCGGCGGCAGCATCGGCGCCGAGTCGAGCTTGAACAAGATTTTCTGGTCGGAGATGGATCTCGCCATGCACGAGACGGCGATGGCTTTGCTCGGGCCGCGTGCCGAGTTGCTGCCCACGGCCCGGGCGGCGGGCGACGTCGGCGACTGGCTCGACGGTTTTCAATTCGCCCTGGCGGGTCCGATATACGCCGGTACCAACGAGATACAGCGCAACATAGCGGCTGAGCGGCTGCTGGGACTGCCCAGGGGCTAGGTGGGCGAACCGTGGATTTTCATTTCAACGAAGAGCAGCTGATGTTTCGCGACAGTGTGCGCGCGCTGCTTGAGCGCGACTGTACGGCCGACGTTCTGCGCGAGCTGTGGGCCGGCGAAAGCGGGCGCAGCGATGGGCTGTGGAGCGGGCTGGCCGAGCTGGGCCTCACTGGCCTGCTGCTGGCCGAAGAGCACGGCGGCCTCGGCATGGCCGAGGTCGACCTGGTCCTGGCGCTCGAAGAAAGCGGCCGGGCTTGCCTGCCCGAGCCGCTTGTAGAAACAGTGCTGGCCGCAGCGCCGCTGCTCGAGACACTGGCGGCCGGGGGTGGCACCCCTGCGAGCGTCGCCGACAAGTGGCTGCCGCTCGTGGCCGCGGGCGAGGCCCGGCTGGCCATAGAGCATCCGGCCAACCCCTGCGTTGCCGATGCCCACGTGGCCGAGCTGCTGCTGTTGCTGGCCGATGATGGATCTCTGCACGCAGTTGCGCGCGCCCAGGTTGAACTCACCCGCCAGCCTTGCAACGACGCCGCGCGGCGCCTGTTCACCGTTGACTGGAAGCCCGGCGACGACAGCCTGCTGGCCAAGGCTGCCGGGGCCACGCGTTTGCTCGACGCGGCTTTCGACCGCGCGGCTTTCGGCTGCGCTGCGCAGCAACTCGGCATCGGGCAGAAGCTTATCGACCTGGCCGTTGACTACGCCGGCCAGCGAGAGCAGTTCGGCCGGGCCATAGGCAGCTTCCAGGCGGTCAAGCATCACCTGGCCACGGCCCAGGTCGCCGTCGAGTTTGCCCGGCCTGTCGTGTACCGGGCGGCGTGTTCGTTGGCGACCGGTCACACCGACGCCGGCTTGCACGTGTCGCAGGCCAAGGCCATGGCCGACGAGGCGGCGCTGCTGGCGGCCAGGACCTCGCTGCAGGTTCACGGCGGCATTGGTTACACCTGGGAGGTCGACCTGCACGCGTGGATGAAGCGCGCCTGGGCCTTGGAGATGACCTGGGGTGGCTCGGCCTGGCACCGCGGCCGCCTGGCGGACGCCGTTCTTGCGGACATCGACAACAAGCCCCGTGAAGGCCAACTGCAATTGCAGGGAGTCAACTGACGGCGTGGGCTCATTGAGTGACAGCACTGCCATCGTGGGGCTTGCCGAAAGCGAGTACGCGCGCAGCCTCGGGGCCAGCGAGCTGGAGCTGTCATGCCGGGTGGTGCGCGACGCGCTGGCCGACGCGGGCGTCGATCCCAGCGAGGTCGACGCTCTCGCGTCGTTTACCATGGAAGGGCCGTCTGACTTCGAGCTCGCGCGCGCGGTGGGCATGGGCGAGCTCAATTTTTTTTCGCAGGTGGCGCACGGCGGTGGGGCGGCCTGCGGGGCGGTGGCCCAGGTGGCCATGGCCATATCCTGCGGAATGGCGCAGGTGGGAGTTGTGTGGCGGTCGCGCAAGCGAGGCGCGAAGAGCAGCCGCGTCTGGGCGCAGGTCAACGATCGTATCTCCGACCAGTGGAAGTACTCGCGGCCGGTAGGCCTGCTGCGACCCGTGGACGAGGTGGCGTTGATGGCGCGCCGCTACATGCACGAGTACGGTCTTAAACGCGAGCAACTGGCCGAGGTGGCGCTGGCCCAACGCGAACACGCAAACCTCAACCCCCGCGCGGCCATGTACGAGAAGCCACTCGACCTGGCCACTTACCTCGACGCGCGCTGGATCAGTGAACCGCTTTGCCTCTACGACAACTGCCTCGAGAGCGACGGCGCGGTGGCGCTGGTCATCGTGTCGGCCGAGCGCGCGCGCGACTGCCGCACCCGGCCGGTGTTCATACACTCGGCCTCGCAGGGCATGGGCGAGCAGTACCAGGTGATGACAAACTTTCACTGCGACGATCCGCTGGCCGGCTGCTCGGGGGCAACCGCGCGCAAGCTGTGGAGGCAGGCCGATGCCGTGCCGGCCGACGTGAAGGTGGCGCAGTTATACGACGCCTTCAGTCCGCTGGTGTTGCTATCACTCGAGACCTACGGGCTGTGTCCCGTGGGCGAGGCCGGGGGCTTTGCAGAAGGCGGCACCCTGGGGCCGGGCGGCTCGCTGCCCGTCAATACCTCGGGCGGGAGCCTGTCGGAGGCTTACGTGCATGGCATGAACCTGCTCAACGAGGGCGTTCGGCAGATGCGCGGGAGCTCGACTTCCCAGGTCGAAGGCGCCGACCTCTGCCTGGTGACTTCGGCCCACGTGGTGCCGAGCTCGGCCTTGCTGCTGAGAAATTAGAGCCTTGCCGTTACGATGATAGACGAACGACCATTGCCGGCGACAGACGACCCCGCCGACCCCCCCATCCGGGAGGCCGCTCTCCGCGGCGAACTC
>JACNKC010000032.1 GCA_014382245.1 Pseudomonadota bacterium
GGGCCGCGCCGAGGCTGATCTCACCGACGCTGCGGCTACCGAACGACTGTTCGAACAAACCACCCCTCAGTTGGTCATTCACCTGGCCGGCGAGGGCGGTGGCATAGTCGCCCATCGCCAGAACCCCGGTCGGCATCTGTACGCCAACGCCACCATGTCCTTGAACATGGTGGAGGCCTGCCGGAAGTTTGACGTCGAGCGCCTGGTGACCGTTGCCAGCGCCGACGCCTACGCGCCCGACGCGCCCATGCCGCTCGAGGAGAGCGACCTGCTGGCGGGCACGCCAGTGCCCGAGCTGGCCGGCTACGCCACGGCATCGCGCCTGCTGGTGTCGCTGCTCGATGGCTACCACCGCCAGTACGGCTTGAGCGCCGCGTTGCTGGTGCTCACCAATGTCTACGGCCCGGGAATGTCGGACGACCCCGAGCGCTCGTTTGTGGTGCCGGCCATGATCAGGCGCTTTCGCGGGGCGCTGGAGGCTGGCGACAGCAGTGTAGTTTGCTGGGGTAGCGGCCAGGCAACCCGCGACTTCCTGTTCCTCGACGATGCCGCCCGCGCCATCGTTGAAGCCGCGCGTTGTATCAACGACCCCTCGCCGATCAACGTAGGCAGCGGGCGCGAGACCAGCATCGAGGAGCTGGCCCACTCGGTGGCAGCGCTCACGGGCTACAAGGGCGCGATAGAATGGGACGAGGATAAGCCCGAGGGCGCCCGCAGGCGCGTGCTCAACATAACGCGTGCGCGCGAGCTGCTCGGCTTCCAGGCCAAGGTCGGGCTCGAGGCGGGCTTGAAGGCCACGCTCGCTGCAGGCTGACGGCAGCGGCCAGCCCGCGACTTTTCAGCCAGCGGCGGCGCGGGGCGGAATAACGCCCTTGCTCTCGGCCCTCACGGTGGCCGCTATGCCCGCGCCGTCCAGGCCCAGCTGCGACAGTATGTCATCGGGCTTGCCGTGGGCGATGTATTCAACGGGTACACCCAGCGCGACCACCTTGGCCTCCGACGACAGTGCGGCCAGGGCTTCGCGCACGGCCGTTCCGGCACCGCCTTCCTTGAAGCCGTCTTCGATGGTCACCACCAGCGAGTGGCCGGCGGCGTCGGCCAGCAACTCGTCGTCGAGCGGCTTTACCACTCTCGGGTCCCAGACGGTGGCCTTGAGGCCGTCGGCCTCCAGGATCTCGGCCGCCTCCATGGCGGCCGCCAGCATTTTGCCCACGCCTATGATGCACACCTGGCTGCCCGCGCGCGCCCGGCGCGCCCCCAGTCCGCGGCCCACCTCACCGGCCCCGGCAACAGGCGCCGCGGTCTTGGCCCAGCGTATGGCCACCGGGCCGTCGGTGATCTCGAGCGAGTCGTCGAGCATCTGCTCGAGCTCCTGGTAAGACGAAGGCGCCAGGATGGTCATGCCGGGCACCTTGGACAGCAGCACCATGTCGAGCAGGCCGTGGTGAGACGGCCCGTCGTCGCCCGTTACGCCTGCCCGATCGAGGCAGAACACGACCGGTAGCCGGTGCAGGCCGACGTCGAGGTTCACCTGGTCGATGGCACGGGTAAGAAAGGTGGAGTAGATGGCCACAACCGGTTTGAGCCCGCCCATGGCCATGCCGGCGGCGGCCGTCACGGCGTGCTGCTCGGCTATGCCCACGTCGAGAAAGCGATCGGGAAAGCGATCCTTGAACGGCAGCAGGCCGGTTGAGTCGGGCATGGCGGCGGTAATGGCCATGAGCTCGGGCCGCTGTTCGGCTGCCCTGACCAGCCACTTGCTGAAGGCCTCGGTGTAGCTGCCGGCCTTGAGCTCGGAGGTGTCGTGCATGGCCTTGATGGGGTCGTTTTCGGCAGGCGCGTGGCCGCGTCCTTTCTGCGTGAGCACGTGCAGCACCACCGCACCCGGAAACTCACGGGCGTTGGCCAGTTCCCTTTCGAGCGCCGGCAGGTCGTGCCCGTCAAAGGGGCCCAGGTAGTGGATGCCGAGCATCTCGAAGAAGGCAGTGGGCTCCCACATCTCGCGTATGGCGGCTTTCGACGCCACGATTCCGCGGTGCAGCAGCTCGCCCACCCAGGGGATTTTTTCGGCCATCTCTTCGAGCCGTCGCTGCCGCTGCATGTAGGTGGGGTTGGAGCGGATGTGGATGAGGCTTTCCGACAGCCGGCTCACCGTCGGGGCGTAGGAGCGGCCGTTGTCGTTGAAGACGATGATTACGTTTTTGCCGCTGTGGCCAAGGTTGTTGAGGCCCTCGTAGGCCATGCCCCCCGTGAGCGCCCCGTCGCCGATGACGGCAACTACGCGGCGGGCTGGGTCGTTCTGGGTGGGGTCGCTGCCGGCCGCGCGCGCCACGGCCAGCCCGTGGGCGTAGCCGAGCACGGTCGACGCGTGCGAGTTTTCGAACCAGTCGTGCGGCGATTCCGAGCGCGAGGGGTAGCCCGACAGCCCGCCCTCCTGGCGCAGCTTGTCAAAATCCTTGAGCCGGCCGGTGAGCATCTTGTGCACGTAGGCCTGGTGGCCGGTGTCCCAGAGGATGGCGTCGCGGGGGCTGTCAAAAACCCGGTGCAGGGCCAGGCTGAGCTCGACCACGCCCAGGTTTGAGCCCAGGTGACCACCCGTGCGACCCACCACCTCCAAAATGCGCTCGCGCAGCTCGGCGGCCAGCTGGTCGAGCTCCGGGTAGGAAAGGTCGGCCAGGCCTTCGGGTAGTTTGAGTGAATCAAGCAGCATGAGACTAGAAAACCTCGCCGAGATTAAGGCTGACCGGGGGTCTTTACCAGCCCAGCGGGCCAGGCGCCCGTATGACCAGCGTTTCTCCCCCCAGCGGCCGTCTCTGCTATAAAGAAACGGTGAGCAGGGGAATCATACTGGCCGGGGGAGCCGGCACGCGGTTATACCCGCTGTCCAAGGTTGTCACCAAGCAGCTCATGCCGGTGTACGACAAGCCGATGGTGTACTACCCGCTGTCGATTCTCATGCTCGCGGGCATACGCGATATCCAGCTCATCTCCACGCCCCAGGACCTGCCGGCCTTCGAGCAACTGCTGGGCGACGGTAGCCGCCTTGGTATTTCGCTCAGCTACGTGGCCCAGCCCGAGCCCGGCGGTATCGCCCAGGCTTTTCTGCTCAAGCGCGAGTTCAACGAGAGTAAACCGGTGGCGCTGGTGTTGGGCGACAACATCTTCTTCGGCCACGGCATCGAGGACACCCTGGCGGTGGCCACGGCGCGCGAAAAGGGCGCCACTGTTTTTGCCTACCCGGTGCGCGACCCCGAGCGCTACGGCGTGGTCGACTTCGACGACGACGGCCACGCCCTCACGCTCGAAGAAAAGCCCGCCCACCCGAGGTCGAACTTTGCCGTCACGGGTCTGTACTTTTACGACGAGCAGGTAACCGACATCGCCGCGTCTCTTACGCCGTCGGCCAGGGGCGAGCTCGAGATCACCGACGTCAACCGCGTGTATCTCGACCGCCGTGAGCTTGCCGTCGAGGTGCTCGGCCGCGGCACGGCCTGGCTCGACACGGGCACTTACACCGCGTTGCTGCAGGCGTCCAACTTCATACAGACCATAGAGGAGCGGCAGGGGCTGAAAGTCGCCTGCCTCGAAGAGATCGCCTGGTACAAGGGTTTCATTGACGATGCTGCGCTCGAGGCCCTGGCGGCGCCGCTGGACAACGACTATGGCCGTTACCTCAGGTCGCTGTTGGCCGGATGAAACTGCAGTGAAGGTAACAGGGACCGAGCTCGAGGGTGTGTTTGTCGTTGAGCCCGAGCTGCACGGCGACGAGCGTGGCTTTTTCGTGGAGCAGTTCAACGCCGAGCGTTATGTGGCCGCCGGCTTACCGGACATAGCGCCGCTGCAGTTCAACCACTCGCGGTCGGCGCGGGGCACTCTGCGCGGCCTGCATTTTCAACACCCCCGCGGCCAGGACAAGCTGGTGTGGGTGGCCTCGGGCTGCGTGTTCGACGTGGCGGTCGATGTAAGGCGCGGCTCGCCCACCTTCGGACAGTGGACCGGCTGCGAGCTGTCAGCCGACAACCACCTGCAGCTGTTTGTGCCGGCGGGTTTCGCGCACGGCTTCGTGGTCACGAGCGAGCAGGCCGACTTCATGTACGCGTGCAGCGACTACTACGCGCCCGACTGCGAACACGCCGTGGCTTACAACGACCCGTCCATTGGCATTCGCTGGCCCGAGAACCTCGAGCTTACGCTGTCCGACCGCGACCGCGCCGCGCCCTTGCTCGTAGACGCCGACGGGCTTCCCGACTACTGAAGGCGGGCGTCGGGCGCCAGGCCCATGTTGCGCCCGCTTGCCCGCCCGCCGCTGCTGGCCTAGTCTTGTCGGATGGCTGACAAGAAAGCTTTTGTAACCGGCGTCACCGGTCAGGACGGCGCCTATCTCTCCAAGCTGCTGCTCGAAAAGGGCTACCGCGTGTACGGGCTCATGCAGCGCAGCACGCGCTACGCGTTCGAGAACCTCGACTACCTGGGTGTCACGGGCGACGTGGACTACGTGGAAGGCAACATGGACGACGAGGCGTCGTTGATCAACGCCATCCGCCGTGTTCATCCCGACGAGGTGTACAACCTGGCGGCCCAGAGTTTTGTTGGTGTCAGCTGGGACCAGGCCCGCCTGACCACCGAGGTCAATTCGCTGGGCGTGCTCAACCTGCTCAACGCGATTAAGAACTTCACGCCCACCACGCGCTTCTACCAGGCATCGACCAGCGAGATGTTCGGCAACAGCGCCGACGATCAAGGCATACAGACCGAGAACACGCCGTTTCACCCGCGCAGCCCCTACGCCATCTCCAAGCTATACGCCTACTGGATCACCATTAACTACAAGGAGAGTTTCGGCATGTACTGCTGCAACGGCATCCTGTTTAACCACGAGTCGCCGATACGCGGCCTGGAGTTCGTGACCCGCAAGATCAGCGACGCGGTGGTGCGCATCAAGCTGGGCATGCAGGACCGCCTGGGCCTGGGCAACCTCGACAGCTACCGCGACTGGGGTTTTGCGGGCGACTACGTTGAGGCCATGTACCTCATGCTGCAGCAGGACGAGCCTGACAACTACCTTGTCTCGACCGGCAACACGCACTCGATTGCCGACTTCTGCCGTGCAGCGTTCGCGCGCGTGGGCATAGAAGACTGGGAGAAGTACGTGTTCATCGACCCTGCCTTCAAGCGCCCGGCCGAGCTGCACCGCTTGCGTGGTTACAGCGAGCGCGCCGCCGAAAAGCTGGGCTGGAAACCACGCGTGAGCTTCGATGAGCTGGTCAACATGATGGTCGACGCCGACATGGCGCGCCTGGCACCGGCCGACTGAGCACTGCCGGCGTTTTTTTACCCGGCCAGCTCAGCGATGACCGAGTCGGCCAACTCCAGCCCTCGCGGCGACAACGACACGCGCCCCTGCTCGCGCAGCACGAGGCCGTCGTCCACCAGGCGCGCAAGCCGCGGCATGGCCTGCTCGACGCCAAGCGAAAAACGCTGTTCGATGTCTGCTTCGCTCACGCCCTCGCTGACCCGCAAACCCATGAGCAGCGTTTCGGCCAGGGCCTGCCCGCGCTCGAGCGTTTCTTCAAAATGACGGCGGTGTCCGTTGCCGGCCGACATCCATATTTCGGGCAGGCGTATGTTTGCCCAGCGCTCGCCCCACGGCGCACCGGGTGAGCGTGACGTGAAGCCGTGCGCGCCCGCGCCCAGGCCCAGCCAGTCGTGCCGGCGCCAGTAGCCAAGGTTGTGTCGGCTTTCACGCCCCGGCCGCGCGAAGTTGGATATCTCGTAGTGCTGCAGGCCCGCGTCTGCCGTCGCGCTGCGGATCGCGCGGTACATGGCCAGTTCCAGCTCCTCGTCGGCGCGTTCGATCATTCCCGCCTCGAGCATGCCGGTCATGGCCGTGCCCGGCTCATACGTGAGCCCGTAGGTCGACAGGTGGTCGAGGATGCCGAGCGATAGCGCCTGCTCGACGTCGCGTTGCCAGCCGGCCAGGGTCTGCCCGGGCACGGCGAAGATGAGGTCGCAGCTTATGCGTTCGAAGCCCGCCTCGTGGGCGGCCCCCAGCGCCGCCAGCGCTTCGGCGCCCGAGTGCACGCGGCCAAGAGTGGCGAGCAGCCGGTCGTCGAACGACTGCACACCGAAGCTCAGGCGGTTTACGCCCGCTTCTCGCATGGCCGAGAGCTTTTCTACGGCAGCGCCTTCGAGCGTGCCGGGGTTGGCCTCGGCTGTTATCTCGCAGCCGGGGGCGAGGCCCAGGTGCTGGTCGATGGCGTCGACCAGCGCGGCCAGGCTGCCTGCCCCGAACAACGACGGCGTGCCGCCCCCGAAGAACACGCTCGTCGCCTTGCGGCCGCGCCACTGAACTTGCTCGGCCGACCAGGCCAGCTCGGATAACAACGAGTCGGTGTAGCGCTGCTCAGGAAACTCGGTCGACGCATAGGAGTTAAAGTCGCAGTACGGACACTTGGTCACGCACCACGGCAGGTGCACGTACACGCCCAGGCTGTCTTCGTTTTGCGCCACGGGCGATTCCGCGCGACTACCTGCAGTTGCGCAGCACGCCGACCACCTTGCCCCTTATCTCGAGGTCGCGGTCGAACACCACGATGGGGTCGAAGTTGGGGTTGGCCGGCTGCAGCCGCACGCTGCCGTCGCCCTGGCGAAAGAAACGCTTGACGGTGGCCTCGCCGTCGAGGCTGGCCACCACCACGTCGCCGTTGCTGGGGTCGGGTTTCTCTTCAACGACCACGTAGTCGCCGTCGAGTATGGCGTCGTCCACCATCGAGTCGCCGCTTACTTCGAGCACGTAGGTGTTGCGGTTGCGTACCATGCTCTCGGGCACGTCGATGCTGTCGTCGTGTTCGATGGCTTCGATCGGGCAGCCCGCGGCCACGCGTCCGAGCAAAGGCAGGCTCACCGATCGCGGACGCTGGTACTGATCAACCAGCTCAATGGCGCGGCTCTGGTTCCAGTGACGACGGATGTAGCCCTTGGCCTCCAGCGAACTGACGTGCTTGTGCACGGTGGCCATCGAACGCATGCCCAGTTGGCTGCCGATCTCGTCGAGGGTGGGCGCGCAGCCGTTGTCGTCCAGGTACTGCTCTATGAGATTGAGGACTTCACGTTGCCGCTTGGTGAGTGGTTCCATGCTTCCAGCATGGGCGAACAGAAGGCAAAAATCAACGCCTCCCGCTCGCTAACGCTGGGCGAGGTACTGGCGTACGGCGGCCTGGTGTTCGGCCACCGTGCGCGAGAAGCGGTGCGTGCCCTTGCCGTCGGCCACGAAGAACAGGAAATCGCTCGTGGCGGGGTTGAGCGCGGCCGACAGGGCTCCCTTGCCGGGGCTGCAGATGGGGCCGGGCGGAAGCCCGCGGTGCACGTAGCTGTTATACGGCGTGTCTTCGCGCAGGTCGCTGTGGCGGATATCTCCGTCCCACTCCCGTCCCGAGGCCAGGATGCCGTAGATCACCGTGGGGTCGGCCTGCAGTTTCATGTCGCGCTCCAAGCGGTTGTGAAACACCGACGCTACCAGCGGCTGCTCGTCGGTGCGGTAGCTCTCCTTCTGGATGATCGACGCGAGGGTGAGCAGCTGCAGGGTGTCGGCAATCGCCGGCGAGCTCCCCTTGAAACCGGCCGAGCCATCGTCGGAAATTCCCAGGTCCTCGAGCACGGTCAACAGCCGCCTGTGTTGCAGCCGCACGATGTCGGCCGCCGCCATGCCCGGCGACAGGTAGTAGGTGTCGGGAAACAGGTAGCCCTCCGAACAGTTCGATTCCGTGGGCGCGCCGGTGACCGCGAGGAAGTCTGATTCGCAGGCGGCCTTCACGTACTCGTCGGCTTCGAGCACGCCGGCCTCTTCGAGCAGGCGCGCGGCCTGGGCAACACGCAGGCCCTCGGGAATGGTGACGCGTACCGTGTCGCGCGACGGTGTGGTCAGCTCGGCGAGCACGGCCATGGGCGTTATTTCGCCCTCGAAGCGATGCACCCCGTGGTGAAAATTCCTGTCGGCCGAGCCCAGCCGGGCCAGCAGCCTGAGCACGCGGCCGCTGCGCACGACACCGTTTTCTTCGAGCCCGGCGGCTATCTCGCGGGCACTCGCACCCGGTGCAATCTGCAACTCGATCGCGGGGCTGACGGTTTGCGGCACAAGGGCCAGCCACGAGACACGACCGATGCCCGCCAGCAGCAGCAGGGCGGCCAGGCCGAATATCAGCCGGGGCCCGGGGCCACCGGCGGCGTGGTACCATCTGCGAGGCGCGCGTTCTCTCACGATTTGTCCATCCACGATTGCAGTATCAAGGTGGCGGCCGTCATGTCCACGCTCTGCCGGCGACGATCGCGGCGCGCGCCGGCGGTTATCAGCAGGCGCTCGCTTTCGGCGGTGCTGAGGCGCTCGTCCTGCAGGTGAACGGCGAGTTTGGTTTCTCGTTCGAGGTGAGAGCAGAAGTGGCGCACGCGGTCGGCCTGCTCGCTGTCATTGCCGCTCATCGATATCGGCAAGCCCACGATAAAGGCTTCTATTTCGTTGTCTCCCACGGCTTCCATTATGGCAGCTATGTCGCGTTTCCAGGACTTTCGCTCGACCACGGAGAGAGGTTGTGCGGTGAGCCCCAATGGGTCACTCAGCGCCAGCCCTATACGGCGGTCGCCCACGTCCAATCCCAGCAGTCGTTTCGTCATGCGTGGCACCCGGTCTGTCGGTTGACTTCTGCGGCCGCTCGGCTCTGTCGCGCTGCGTCGTAGATCGGCCCTCAACGGGAAGCCCTCGACGGCCGGGCAGGACGGTAATTATCCCGGCAATTATCCCGGAAATCAGCCTCCGAATCAGGCTTGAAACTACAACAGCTGGCCGTCGCAAGCGACCCCCTTAAAAATGCCATCCAACTCCTCGAAGTCGTTGACATCCAGACTCCGGGTGGGCACCCTTAATGTTGCGCTTTTGCAAGCGTATGGACTCAAGGCCCACGGGCCGGATAGTCGAAGCAGGCGGGTAGAAGAGGTGGTGTTGCAGTGGTGGCGGAAGCTCGTCTATGAGGTCGAGCGGCATATGAGTCCCCAGGCCTTGATGGTTGGGGTGGCCTGCGCGTCGATGTTTGCCCTGGTGGCACCCGGCGGCCAGGCGCAGCAGCCCTACCAGCTGGTGCTGGCCCGCGTGGCCGCCAAATCCCTTGCCCTGCCCATGGAATCGGGCTTTTTCAGCATGTCGCTGGCCGGCAAGCAGGCCTGGGCCGGCCCGGTGGCCGAGTATCCCCAGGGCCAGTCTACTCTCGGCCAGTATTCAAACGGCCAGTCGAGCCATTTTGCGGCACCGGTTAACGCGTCGTTTGGCGGTGGAATGACGCTGGCAGTCAGCCAACTGCCCTCGGTGGGAGAAATAGTGCGCGTTGGTGCCTATGGATCGGTTTATGGCATAGGCGACTCTTTTGCTGCCCAGATAGGCCCGCCGACCACCGACGATACCCTGCTGGAGGTCGGTCAGTCCGGGCCGGGCGTGGTCGAAAGTGAGAAAGAACGCAGTTCCTGGCGATTTTCGCTGTTTGCCGACAAGGGTGAAACTACTGCCGCCGTAACGACCGAGCCCGGGGCAGGCAAGCAGGGCTCGGCCGCGCTTCCGGCCGAACAGCCCCTGGCTGACCAGGCCGTGGCCATGTTGTCGCTGGGCATTGTGGGGCCGCCCCCTCCTGTCAGGATGCGCGACGATGTGGTGGTCACGGCAAGGGCGCTGGCAACAGGTCCGCCGCTGCCACCTGGCATGATAGGGGCCGAACGGATCTCACCGCTTTCGGGCTTCAACCGCCCGGGTGCGGGAGGCGATTACCAACTGGTGGCCGACGGCCGCGCGCTTGACGGCTCGAACCCTTACAGCCTGTCCTTCGACCCGCTCTCGGAGGCGGTCTTTGAGCAGGAAGATACCGAGACTGTAATATTCAGTGCTCCCGCCCACCGCTACGACACCCGCGAGTTGGGCCGCAGGTTTCGCCAGCTCGTGGCCGAGCGCGGAAAGGACCGCGAGGGCGCGTATCTCGTGACCATCGAACACCGCATACGCAACGGCGAGACAGTGTCCGAAGTGCTCGAAGCGGCAGGCCTGTCGCCCGACAGCACCGACACCTGGATTTCGGCCGCCCGGCGCATTTACAACCTCAACCGCATATTTGCGGGCCAGCGACTCGGGCTGACCTTCGAGGGACCCGATCCGCAACTCGTGCGCCTCAATCTCGACATCGGCCCGCGTACCGAACTGGTCGAAGAACTCGACGGCGAAAAGGTAGTGGCCAGTCGCCGCCAGGTGGTATTTGACCGCAGGCTCAGGGTGGCCGCCGGTACCATAGAGAGCAGCCTGTACGAGTCTGCGCTCTCCCACGGCGTGCCCGAAAAAATTGTTTCAGAGGCTGCCGAGGTGCTGGGTTGGGAGCTTAACTTTTCACGCGACCTCAGGCCCGGCGCCACCTTCAGGGTGGCCTACGAGGAGCTCCGTCGCAGGGGCGGCGAGTCGGTTGAAGCAGGGCGGCTGCTGGCCGTTGAGATCAACAACCGCGACAAGACCTGGGAAGGTTTTTACTTTGCCAAGACCGACGAGATGATACAGGGCTACTTCAACCGCGATGGCAAGGCTCTCGGTCGTTACTTCATGCGCTACCCGGTGGATTTTTCACGCATCAGTTCGGTGTTTTCGCAGGGCCGCTTTCACCCGGTGCTCAAGAAACGCATGCCGCACTACGGCGTCGACTTCGCGGCGCCCCGGGGTACGCCGGTGCGTGCGGTGGCCGATGCCACCGTGAGCAAGGCCAAGTTTGACTGGGCCAACGGCAACTTCGTCAAGCTCAGGCACGACCCGGTCTGGGAGACCGGCTACGCCCACCTGTCGCGCATAGCCGAGGGCGTGCAAGCCGGCGCCAGGGTGAGCAAGGGACAGGTTATCGGCTACGTGGGGTCCACCGGCCGGGCGACCGGGCCGCACCTGCACTTTGCCATGTACCGCTCGGGCAGTTACGTGGACCCGCTCAAGGCCAAGTTGCCGCGTACCGATTCGTTGGAGCGCGCAGCACTGATGGCGTTTCGCCTGGCCATCGATGTCATCGACCGCTCTTACGCCCGCGTCGAGAAGCAGACCCTGGGCCAGGCCGCCGTGGCCAGTGCCGACGACGGCCTGCTCGCGACCGACTGAAGGCCGCCGGCTTCAGACGACGAGGGCGCTACTCGCCTGATTTTTCGAGTATGATGTCGCGCAGCGGTTGCCACAGCGCGGCGCCACTGGCTATCAGCCCGGGCAACAGGGTCCTGGCGTTGTTAAACGTCAACGGGCGCCCGAAGCGATCGGTCACCGTGCCGCCGGCTTCTTCGACCAGCATGGTACCCGCGCATATGTCCCACTCGTTCTTGGGCGTGAGCGAAAAAGTGGCGTCGGCCTCGCCGCCGGCTATGAGCGCAAACTTATAAGCCACGCTGCCGGTGGGTTTTACCTGCATCAGCTGGTCGTAGTCGTCCCACTCGCCGCGCCCGGTTTCCGAGCGACTGGCAAGCACCGTGGCCGCGGACAGCTCGGTGGTGGCGGTGCACGAAGCCGGCTCGCCGTTGAGCGTCATGCCCTGGCCCCTGGCGGCGGCAAACAGCTTTTCGGTGATCGGGTTGTAGCACACGCCCACCTGCACTACGCCGCCCACGGTGAAGCCCACGCATACGCAGAACTCGGGGATGTTCTGCACGAACTCCTTGGTGCCGTCCAGCGGATCGACGATCCACACCCGCTCCTTGGACAGGCGCTCGGGCGAGTCGCGGGTTTCTTCGGACAGCCAGCCGTCGTCGGGAAAGGTACCGAGCACGACCTGCTTGATGGCTTCGTCGGCCTCGGTGTCGGCAATAGTGAGCGGGTTGTCGGGCGCTTTTTCGTGCACTTCGTAGTCGCCGCGGAAGTACTTTCGCACCACGGCGCCGCCCGCACGGGCTGCTTCAACGGCTGTCTGTAGTTCTTTTTCCAGCTCCATGCCTGCCGGTTTACAACGTGAATGCGCCGGCAGCAAGGCGTTTGCCTTGTGGTTGAGCCATTCAATGCGCTGCTGGCTACGTTTGTTGGTAGACAGTGGGGGCGCGCTTTCTGTAGCATTATCAGTGGGTATCCACGTTTGATGGTCACTGAGTATGAGAGTATGCCGGCCCGCGGGCGTAGCGCGGGGCGCGCCTGCACGGCCGTGCTGTGGGCGCTGTGCGTCGTGTTGTCGGCTACGGCTGACGCCGTAGCAGCCCTCGAACAGTTGAGCTTTTTTGCCCAGGCCGGAGCCGTGGACGAGCTGGCCGTGGCCGCTTCGGGCAGCGTGGCGGTGTTTTCGGGCAACGGCGACCCGGAAGGTCTCAATGGCGACGGCAACCGCGAAATAATGATCGTGCTGGACAGCGGAGCGTTGAAACAGCTTACCCAGTCGTCGGCTTGCAGCAACGCAGCGCCAGCGGCGTCCGCCGGATCAGCCTGGGTGTTTTTCGAGAGCGACTGTGACCATACGGGTGGCAACGCCGACGGTAGCTTCGAGATTTTCAGGATTTCTGTTTCCTCAGCGGTCGAGCAAATAACCAGCGGCATCGGCTGCGACAGCCTGTCGCCATCGGTCGATGGACAGGGAAACGGCGTGGTCTTTGAGAGCGATTGCGATCTCGACAGTTCAGGGCCGGGGCTCAACGGCGACGCGAGTGTAGAAGTGTTTTTTCATGACACGCTTGCTTCGAACACCGTGCAGCTGAGCGACGACCTCGGTTCGGGCGCGTGTACCAGCCTTCACCCGTCGATCGACTACTGGGGCGGCGTGGTGGTGTTTGACAGCGACTGCGACCTGGCCGGATCCAACCCCGACAACGCCGTCGAGATATTCAGCTCCGACACCGTGGGTAACCTGGCGCAGCTGACCGTGGGGCCCGACGAGTTCTGCGTGAGCGAGCACCCGGTGGCAAGCAACGGCGCGGCCACGGTAGCTTTCGAGAGCGACTGCGACCACGTGGCCACCAACGGGGACGAGAGTTTTGAAATTTTTTCGGTAGCCGGGGCGGGCGTTGTCAGCCAGCTCAGCGACGATGACGAGTACTGCAGCAACAGCGATGTGGCCGTTGACGGCAGTGGGCAGGTGCTGGTGTGGACCCGGGCCTGCGCGCCCGAGTTGCCGGCTGCCTTGAGCCAGGAAGTACTGCGCGTGGACAACGTTGGCTCGGCGGTGCTGTCGGGCGGCGAGTCCTGCTACTCCCGCGACGCCAGGATCTCGGACGACGGATCTAACATAGTGTTTCTTTCGGACTGCGATGGGGGTGGTGGCGCAGTGGAGGCTTTTTTATCCACGGGAGATTGTCGTTGTGGCACCCCACAGTCGGCGGCCAGTAACCCCACGGCAGCCGATGCCCTGTACACCTTGCAGGCGGCGGTGGGGTCCAGGCTGTGTGCAGCCTGCGAGTGTGACGTCGACTCGAGCGGCGCGGTAATGGCGTCGGACGCTCTCGCGGTACTGCGCAGGGCGGTGGGTGATCTCTCGGTGGGGCTGGCATGTCCGTAATAGCGCGACCAGGATTTCTGCAGCCCGCTGTTTCAGGGCCAGCGGTTTACCTGCTGCTGCTCAGTGGTTTGCTGCTCGCGGGGCTGGCGTTGGCGCCGAGCCCGGCGCTCGCGGCATCGACCAGGTGCCAGGAAAGCAACTACGAAGGCGACAGGGCGGGCCACTCGTTGGCCGTGACGGCAGATTTTGACGGCGACGGTATCCCTGACGTAGCGGTTGGTCTGCCTTGCAGGGACAGGCTCGGGGCCGGCCTGGTCAATGCCGGTGCCGCCAGGGTTTATTCCGGTAGCACGGGCCGGGTGGTGTTCAGGGCAAACGGCAGCCAGGACGACCAGCACCTGGGCGAAGCGGTTGCCTTCATAGACGACATAGACGGCGACGGCGCTGCCGAGCTGGCCGTGGGCTCGGGAGGCTGGGACGTGGCCAAGCCGGCTGGTGGCAGTTGGTCGGGCGCCGGCAAGGTGACGATTTATTCGAGCTCGGGGAGCGAGCTGTTCACTCTCGAGGGCTCGTCGGGAGACGCGGGCCTTGGTAGCGTGCTTCAGGCCACGCCCGATCTCACCGGCGACGGACTGGCCGACCTGCTCGTTGGCGCGCCACTGGCAAAGGACATGGCCCAGGAAAAAACCGGTGCCCTCTACCTGCTCTCGGTGGCAACCGGCGCGGTGGTGGACACTGCCTGGGGGCTGGCCCAGTGGGATCGCTGGGGCAGCGCGATATCGGCGCGGATCGGCGGCGACATGGACGGTGACGGGGTGGCCGACGTAATAGTTGGTGCGCACCTGGCCGATAACGGGTGGGGCATGCTCAGGGTTCTTTCCGGTGCCAACTTCGCGAGTTTGATCCTGGAACTCGAGGGTAGTTCCAGTGGAGAGAACACGGGCAAGGCGCTACAGGTGACCGGTGATCTCGACGGTGATGGCCTGGCCGATTTCGCCGTCGGTGCTCCTGGAGCTGACACTGGCGGATTGAACAAGTCCGGGATTGTCAGGCTTTTCTCGGCCACCGGTTCCTTGATTCGAGAGCTCGCCGAGCCCGTGGGACGGGTGGATGCGTCGTTTGGTAAAGCGCTGGCCGGCCTCGGCGATGTAAACGACGACGGCGTGGCCGACATGGCCGTGGCTGCCCCCGAGAAAATAGTGAATGGCAATGCCTCGGCGGGCGCCGTGCATGTTTTTTCGGGCGCCGACGGTTCGCTGTTGTGGAGCAGGGAAGGCGCGCGAGTAAAGCAGCGCATGGGACAAGCGCTTTCGGGGGGTGAGGACTTTGACAACGACGGCGTCAACGATCTCGTGGTAGGCAGTCCGGGTGATTCGCCGCGAGAAAGAAGGGGTGGGGGTAAAGCGGTCGTGTTGTCGGGTGCTGACGGTTCGGAGATCTGGCGTGTAGCCAAGGGCCGTGGGCCACGTGCGAGAATATTCGTGGCCGGTTGGCAGGATGGGCGCGGGGTAGGCTTGCAGTGCCGAAACACTGCTGGCCGGCGTCGAGGCCTACGGGCGAATGTGCTCAGGGCTACGGTGGCCGGGGAATTGTCCCTGGCCAGCCTGGCAGCCAACGATTCGGTTTGGCAGGCCAGCCCCTTGATCGCGGTGGCCGCCGGACGCGGTAGCGGGGACACCCGGGTCGAGTTGTACGACGCTCTTCGAAGGAGAAAGCGAGTTGCCGCAATAGACGCGAATTTTGTTGGCTTGGAGACCGGCGTCAACCTCGCGGCGGGCAACGTCGACGGCACCGGCTGGGATGAGCTGCTGATGATACAGTCCGACTCCAACCAGGGCGATGTCAGGGTCTACATTCACACGGTCATAGACATGAGCCTTGAAGGACAGCCCTCCTGGCTCAACTCGGGAATGTTTTTTGCCTTCAGCAATGGCGACTCCTTCTTCGGCCTCGATGTCGACGCCGACGGCGGGGTGGCCGTGGTGGCCGACGTATCTTCAAGCCCCGGCGAAGAAATCGTGATCGGGCCGGCGCGCGGTCTGTCGCTGGTCAGGGTATTTGAGGCCGACGGCACACAGCTGCGCGAGTGGCTCGCCTACCCGGCCCCGGACTACAGCGGCCTGGCTATCGCCCGCGGCGACCTCGATGGCGACGGCAGCGACGAGATCATCACTGTGCCCGCGGTGGGAAGGCCCTGGGTCAAGGCCTGGAACGGAGACGGCAGCGTTTATCTCGACCCGCTTTCCGGGTTGCCGGTTAGCTTCTACGCTTTTGATGCCGGCTACACTACCGGTGGTACCGTTATGCTGGCTGACATTGACGCCGACGGCTCAGACGAGATACTGGTGGCACCCGGGGCGGGGCATCCCACCGAGATCCGGGCCTACGAGCTCGACGGCAGCCCGCTCTCGGCCTGGCGCCGCCTGCTGCCCTACGGGCCGTCTTCATCGGGCCCGCTGGCCATGGTGATCATGGGCTCCTGGCCGCTGAAGTAACCGCTATCGCACACAATTGGCTTGCCGTGCGCCTCCTGCGCTAATAGTCTCTGCAGGTGGCGCTTTTTTATGCCCGGCGCCTCGAGGAGTAAGCATGGAAGCAACTCGCGTGTTGAGAATAGTGAGCACTGTGCTGGTCGGGTTCGGCCTGTTTGCGCTGGCCATGCCCGAGGCCATGGCCGATCTCGCCAACCTGACCGTCATGCCGGGGCAGGGCGACGGCTGGGGCGAAATCGGCGCGCTTTACGGCGGCATGTTGGTGGCCATGGGTGGCGTGGCCCTCTACGCCATGCGCGAATCTTTTGCCGACCGGGCCACAGTGATGGGTGTGCTCGCCGTACTCTGGCTGGGCGTTGCCGCTGGCCGCCTGCTGGTCATGCTGGTCACCGCTCCCGAGCCCTCAGGGTTGATGGGCTGGATCAACCTGGGCCTCGAGCTGGGCCTGGCGGGTGTCTACGGACTGTTGGGCTGGAAGCAGGCTGCTTGAGACGACTGGCGCTATTTGTCGGCACGGGTGCGGGCACCGGATACGCGCCCGTTGCCCCGGGCACCTTCGGCACCCTGCCTGGCGTGGCCCTGGCACCGCTGTTCGCCGCCCTGGCCGTATACTCAGTTCCCGTCTACCTGCTGGCGCTGGCGGCGGCCGTGGCCGTGGCCATCTGGGCGGCTGGTGTGTGCGCCCTGGATTTTGGCCAGAAAGACCCCTCGCGCGTGGTTGTTGACGAGGTGGTGGGCTTTCTCGTGGCCGTGGCCTTTCTGCCCACGACCCTGCCGGTACTCGTGCTTGCTTTCCTGCTTTTCAGGGCCGCCGACATCGCCAAGCCCTGGCCTTGCAGGCCGGCCGAGCGCTTGCCCGGAGGCCTTGGAATCGTGGCCGACGACCTCATGGCCGGTGTTTATGCCAACGTGGCCTGCCGCGCGTTTCTTGCTTTTGGTTTGATTCCCGGCACTTAGGAGATTTGATGGCGTGGGGGCGAACAAAGGGCGAAAATCTATGCTACAAAAGAGGTCGAGACTTCGTGATCAAAACTGCTGCCATAATTTCCACCGGTGACGAGCTCACGAGCGGCCGCACCACCGACACCAACTCCAACTGGCTGGCCGACCGCCTGTCGGCCGAGGGTGTAGAGGTGGTGTCGGTTATCACCGTTGGCGATGACAGCGAGCGCATAAGCTGGGCCTGGCAGGCGGCTGCGGCAGACGTCGTGATTTCTACCGGCGGGCTGGGGCCCACGGCAGACGACCTCACCACCGAGACCGTGGCCCGTTTTACCGGCCGCAAGTTGCTGCTCGACGAGGAACAGGCCGACGCCATAAGGGCTTTCTTTGACCGCGTGGGCCGCTCGATGCCCGACAACAACCTCAAGCAGGCCATGTTTCCCGAGGGTGCCGTGCCCTTGCCCAACCAGCGGGGAACGGCACCGGGCTATCGTTTTGACATCGAAGGTGGCGCGGTGGGCGTGGTGCTGCCCGGCGTGCCGCACGAAATGAAAGCCATGTTCGAAGAACAGGTGCTGCCGTGGCTGCGCGGGCAGGCCGACGCCGACCATCGTTTTGTGTCGCGCACTTTTCAGACCTTCGGCATGAGCGAGTCGGCACTGGACGAGGCGCTGCTTGGCGCCATTGACCCCGCGCGTGGCCGCCTGGCTTTCAGGGCCAGTTTTCCCGACCTGTCGGTGCGCGTGTCGGTGGCCGGGCAGCCCGAAGCCGCCGAGAGTGAGCTCGACGAACTGTCGAAAGAAGTACACCGTCGGCTGGGCGACGCGGTCTACGCCGAGGGCGACACGACCATGCAGCAGGAGGTGGGTCAGCTTTTGAGCCGCCGGGGCCTTACACTTGTAACTGCTGAATCGTGCACCGGTGGATTGATCAGTCGCAGGCTGACCGATGTCGCGGGTTGCTCAGATTATTACACGGGCGGGATTGTCGCCTACAGCCAGGGTGTTAAAGAGAAGGTACTGGGAGTAAGCGGAGTGACCCTGGCAATGTATGGAGAAGTGAGCGAAGAGACCGTAGCCGAGATGGCAGTGGGCGCGCGCCGATTGAGCGGTGCCGACCTGGCCGTGGCCGTAAGCGGCATTGCCGGTCCCGGCGGGGGCAGCGACGACAAGCCGGTGGGTACGGTGTGCATAGGCATGGCCGGCGATCTGTTCTCCGAGGGTGCTTTTTCCGACGGCGAGTTTTCTGCGGGTGAAGACATTTACCTGGAGGGCGGCGCCTGCGCCCGCACCTACAAGCTGGGCGGCAACCGCGAATGGGTTCGCGTGCTTTCGAGCCAGCTCGCGCTGGACTGGACCAGGCGTTACCTGCTTGGCCTTGAGCCCTGGCGTTCGGGGTTTGGCGTGAGGCGCGGCGGATGATTACGCAGCGGATGATTGCGCAGCGGATTAGCAGGAAATCGAGTAGTAGAAACTGAAAGGTACAACAACGGTCCGCGAGGGCCCGTGAGGAGGAAAGAAAGATGGCGAGGCAGATAAGGAATGCGAAGGGCAAGGGCGCTAAGGTCACGGAAAAGAGCAGTAAGAGTGGGTTCCCGATGTCGGCCGACGGCAAGCGGCCCGAGGGAGCCGAGCGCGACAAGGCGCTCGAGTTGGCACTCGACCAGATAGACAAGCAGTTCGGCAAGGGCTCGGTCATGAGGCTGGGCGACGACAATACTTCGCGCGACATCAATACGGTGTCGTCGGGTTCGCTGGGCCTGGACGTCGCCCTGGGCGTGGGTGGCCTGCCGCGTGGTCGTATCATCGAGGTCTACGGCCCCGAGTCGTCAGGCAAGACCACCCTGGCCCTGCACGCAGTAGCCGAGGTGCAGAAGACCGGCGGCGTGGCGGCTTTTGTTGATGCCGAGCACGCGCTCGACGTGTCTTACGCCCGCAAGCTGGGCGTGAACACTTCTGACCTGCTCATCTCCCAGCCCGACAACGGCGAACAGGCGCTCGAGATAACCGACACGCTCATCCGCAGCGGCGCGGTGGACGTGCTGGTGGTCGACTCGGTGGCGGCGCTCGTGCCGCGGGCCGAGATAGAGGGCGAAATGGGCGACTCCCACGTCGGCCTGCAGGCCCGCCTCATGTCGCAGGCCCTGCGCAAGCTCACCGGAACCATCGCCCGCTCAACCACCCTCCTGACTTTTCTCCACCAGATCCGCCTGAAGCTCGGCGTAC
>JACNKC010000048.1 GCA_014382245.1 Pseudomonadota bacterium
CTCGTCGGTCGCGCGCGTTTCACCCGCTTTGTTCTGGCGCTGGGCAACAGCCAACAGGCTCCGCCGGATTAGTCCTTGCCGCTGCTCTTGCGCGCCGCCGGGGTTTCCTCGAGGTAGCGCTTCATGAGTTCCCGGTGTTCACCCGCCTCGCGTTCGCGCAGTTCCCAGAACCTGGGCGAGCGGCGGCCGTCCACGAAAGCCACGCCACCTTCCTTGCCCTCGGGTGAGTCGAACCAGTCGGGGTACATTGACGAAGATATAGCCCCCATCTCCTGGTAGCCGTCTAACTCCTGGTCGAAGGCGGCCTTGAGCACCTCCAGGCAACCGGGGCTGAGTGCGAGCAGTTCTTCGGCCCAGCGGTCTACGGTGGCCTCGAGATCACCGGCCGGTACCACCTCGTTGACGAGTCCCATGCGCTCGGCCTGCTCGGCCGAGTACTTGCGGCACAGCATCCACATTTCGCGGGCTTTCTTGGCGCCCACTACCTTGGTGAGGTAGGGAACAAAAAACCCGTCGGCAGGGCTCGACACGCGTGGACCAGCCTGCCCGAACCTGGCCGTGTCGGCGGCGATGGTAAAATCGCAGCAGTAGGCCATGTGGTTGTGTCCGCCAAGGCAGTAGCCCTGCACCTGGGCAAGCACGGGCTTGCGCGAGTTGCGCACCAGTCGGTTGTGGGGGTAGCGAAAATAGAAACCCTTGCGCAGCCCCCAGGTCTCCCACTCCACGTCGCCGCCGCTACCGAAGTTCTTGCCCGCGCCGGCCATCACGATCAGCCCGATGGAGGTATCGTGGTTGGCGTCGTAAAAAGCCCGGAACATCTGCTCGACGGTCTCCAGGGTCATCACGTTGTACTTGTCGGGCTTGTTGATCGTGACCCGCGCAATGCCACCGCCGAGTTCGGCGTGGTGCTTCTTCTCGTAAAGGATTTCGTCGAAGGCGAGCCCGTCGCCGTTTACCTGCTGCCAATCACTCCAACTCATGCTGCCAGTCTCCCTGTCGCCGGGGGGCGTCACCGACAGCCTTAGCCCCCGCGCAGCTCCCGGGCAAGAGGGGGCGCGCGCGAACCCGGTGGGGCGACTTGCCCCGCCTGTCGTCGAGAGGTAGATGGAACGTGTTCTACCTGTGCCGCCGCAGGTGGGGTGCAGCGACACATGAAGCCACCAGCCTTTGAATACGCAGCTCCCACTTCAGTGGCCGAGGCAGTAGCGCTGCTCGATGAGCGCGGATTTGACGCCAAGGTGCTGGCCGGCGGGCAGAGCCTGATGGCCTTGCTCAACATGCGTCTTGCGCGGCCCGAGCTGCTCGTTGATATCGCCCGCGTGCCCGGGCTCGACAGCATCGAGATATCGGACGGCTGCCTGGTCGTGGGTGCCATGGTCCGCCAGCGCTCACTCGAATTCTTTCCCGGCCTGGCCGACAGCCACCCGCTCTTGCTGGCCGGACTGCGCCACGTGGCCCATCCCCAGAACCGCAACCAGGGCACGGTGTGCGGCTCGCTGGCCCACGCCGACCCCGCCGCCGAGCTGCCGGCCCTGGCCGTGGCCGCGGGTGCTGAGTTCGTCATCGAAGGCCCCGACGGAAAGCGCAGCGAGAGCGCCGAAGATTTTTTTATCACCTACCTCACCACCACGCTCGAACCGGCAGAGTTGCTCGTCGAGGCCCGCTTTCCCTTGCTTCGCGAAGGCAGCGGCTGGTCGGTGCAGGAGGTGACCCGTCGGCACGGCGACTTCGCGTTGGCTGGGGCGGTGGTGACCATGCGCATCGCCGACGCGCGCGTGGCCGACCCCCGCGTGGTGGCCTTCGGCGTGGGAGCTGTTCCCCTGCGCTGCACGGCAGCCGAGCAGGCACTTGCCGGTGCCGAGCCGGGGCCGGCGGCCTGGAAGGAAGCCGGCGCGCTGGTGGCCGAGGCCGTCGAAGACCCCCTGGACGACGTTCATGCCAGTGCCGCGCAGCGTCGCTCGGTGGCGGGCGTGATGGCATCGAGGGCGATGGAGGAGGCCGCGGCGCGGGCTTGACCGGCAGGGACAACCATGGATGAAGATAAACCAGCAAGGGTAGCGGTAACTGTCACCGTAAACGGCCGCCGCTTGTCGGCCGAACTTGAGCCACGCACGACGCTCGCCGATTTTCTGCGCGTGGACCTGGGACTCACCGGTACCCACCTGGGCTGTGAGCACGGCGTCTGCGGCGCCTGCACCGTGTTGCTCGATGGGCGCGCGGTGCGCAGCTGTATAATGCTGGCCGTGCAGGCCGCCGGCCACGAGGTGACCACTATCGAGGCGCTGGCCAACGAGGGCGAGCTGCATCCGCTGCAGCAGGCCTTTGTCGACAAGCACGGTCTGCAGTGCGGCTTCTGTACGCCGGGTTTCATCATGGCCGCCGCCGAGTTGCTCGAGCGCGACCCCGACCCCACCGAGCAGGCGCTGCTCGAAACACTGGGCGGCCAGGTGTGCCGTTGCACGGGTTACGAGGCCATCATCGAGTCGGTGCGCGACGCGGCTGAAAAATTACGCCAGCAAGGCGTGGGCCCGCTCGAGCTTCTGGCCGCGGCCCTCGAAAAGAATGCGGCGCCCGGGGGCGGCGAGTGAGCGGTAGCATTCCCAACAGTCTCGAGGAGCTGCCGGTAAGCGAGATCCGCTGGATAGGCAAGGGCGTTGAGCGCCTCGAAGACCCGTCGCTGGTGACCGGCCGCACCGAGTTCATCGACAACGTGGTGCTGCCCGGCATGCTTCACTGCGCCATCCTGCGCAGCCCCTACGCCCACGCACGAATCGTTTCGATCGACAGCTCGGCGGCCGAAGAGATGGAGGGCGTGTATGCAGTGATCACCGGCAGCGACGCCGCGCGCCTGACCAACCCGGCCACCACTGCACCCGAGGGCTGGGGCGGCTACTGCCTGGCCCACGAGAAGACCCGCTTCGTGGGCGAGCCCGTTGTTGCGGTGGCGGCAACGAATCGCTACCTGGCCGAGGACGCCCTTGAACTCATCATCGTTGAGTACGAGGAGCTGCCGGTGGTGGCCAACGCGCAAGCCGCGCTGGCGGCCGACGCGGCGCTGTTGTTCGAGGAACACGGCAGCAACGTGATGCTCCAGCGCAAGTTTACCTGGGGCGAGGTCGACGAGGCGTTTGACCAGGCCGACCTCGTGGTCTCAGACGACTACCGCTGGAACCGCCTGGGCGCCAATCCCATGGAGACCTTCGGCTGCGTGGTTGACTGGAACCCGGCCGACGACATGCTCACCTGCCGGGGCTCCTTCCAGTCGCAGTCGCACATGGGACTGGCGCGTTCGCTGGTGCTCGGCCTGCCTTCGAACCAGGTGCGCATGATCAGTCACCCGCACGGCGGCAGCTTCGGTGGCAAGGGCGGGTTTCGAGGCGTGGACATCTGTGCGCTGCTTTCCAAGGCCGCCTCCGGCCGACCGGTGAAGTGGATGGAAGACCGACTGGAATACCTGCTCGCGGGTGCCGGGCAGAGCTGGGACCGGGAGTACAGGCTGCAGCTGGCACTCAAGAAGGACGGCACCGTGACCGGCCTGCGCGTGAAGTTGCTCGACGACATGGGAGGAACCGCCGAGGCTTTCGGCGCCGTGTCGGCAGCCAAGCCGCTGGCCGCTTTCACCGGTTGTTACGCCATACAGGCGGCCGAGTACGATCTCACGCTGGTGGCCACCAACAAGATTCCGCAGAGTCCCTACCGCGGCATGGGACCGCCGCCGCACAACTGGGTGCTCGAGCAGACCATGGACAAGGCCGCGCGCGAGCTGGGGCTGGACCCCGCCGAGATCCGCAGGCGCAACTACATTCCGGCAGACGCGTTTCCCTACACCATAGCCAGCGGTAACGAGTACGACTCGGGCAACTACGAGGCCGCGCTGGACGAGCTGCTCAACATGGCTGACTACGAGCGGCTGTGCGCGGAGCGTGACAGCGCGCAGGCTGAGGGCCGCCTGCTGGGTCTCGGCCTGGCCAACACCATAGAACCAGGCGTGTTTGACTGGAACGCCTACGCCATCGTCGGGCTCGAGAGCACCGGCGTGCCCGAGGGCATAACGGTGGCCATCGATGTGATGGGTCGCATAACGGCGCGGCTGGGATTCTCGCTGGAGGGGCAGGGGCAGTACACGCTCGTGGCGCAGGTGCTGGCCGACTACTTTGCCGTCACTCCGGCCGATGTGAGCATCGTGTACCAGGACTCGCTGTCGGCGCCGCCACACTTCGGGCCGGGTGGCTCACGACTGGGCGTGGCCATAACCGGCGCCGCGCTGGGAGCCGCGCGCCTGCTCGAGCGCAAGCTGGCCCGCGTTGCCGCGGTGCTGTTGCAGTGCGGCCCCGACGATGTCGAGCTCATGGACGGTTTCCTGAGGGTGCGTGCCATGCCCGAGGCCAGGATGCACTTTGCCGAGGTGGCCGGCGCCATGCTCGCGCGCAGCGACCTGCTGCCCGAAGACAGCGACCCGCAGCCACAGGCCACCTACGTGTGGACGGCTCCCGGTCGCACCCCGGCCGACGAACAGGGCCGCGCGAAGAGTTACCTCACGGCCGCCAACGCCTGCCACCTGGTGAAGGTCGAAGTCGATCGCGACACCGGCACCGTGGATATACTGGGCTACTGGTTGGTCGACGATTGCGGCACCCGGCTGAACCCGGTCACTGTTGAAGGCCAGACCATGGGCGGCATCGCACAGGGCGTGGGCGCGGCGCTGCTCGAGGAGTACGTGTACGACGAGTCTGCCCAGCCGTTAACCTCGTCGTTCATGGACTACCTGCTGCCAAGCGTCTACGAGGTTCCGCGGGTAGAAAAAAAGGCACTGACCACCCCGTCGCCGTTTACACCCCTGGGCGCCAAGGGCTGCGGCGAGGGCGCCATGCACACCACGCCGGCGGCAATCATGTGCGCCATAAACGACGCGTTGTCGCCGCTGGGCCTGTCGGCCCGCGAGGTGCCGGCCAGTCCGCGCAGGCTGTGGAAGCTGTTACACGAGAACGCCGATTGAGAGAACGCCGATTGAGAGAACGCCAGGATTAACGACTGAAAGGAGACGAAGTCATGCCAGTAGAAAAAGACTACTTCGTGGCGCTCTCGGAGTGCCACTTCATGAACCCCGAATCGATGGAAGAGATGTCCTACTACCCGGGCTACGAGCGCTGGTGGAAGAGTATCGACGGGGTCATGCGCGCCTGGGGTGGTGACCGCGACCTGGCGGGTGGTGACGCCATGCCCGAGCCGCGCGCGCACGCGTTGATAGAGTGGATGGACAAGGCCGAGGTCGACGTCTGTTTTGCACTGCGCGAGTCGATGATGGACGTGGCCGACTACAGCACCTGCATGTCGACCAACGCCTTCATGCTCAAGGAGATCGAACCCTACCCCGAGCGCATGTACCTCGAGTGCAACTGCGGCCCCATACTCCGGCGCGGAGTCGACAAGGCGATCTGGGAACTGGAGTACCTGTTCAACGAGCGTAACGCGCGCCTGTGCAAGGTCTACGCGCCAGAGGACGGCCCTCTCAACGACAAGCGGTTGTGGCCCTTCTACGAAAAGTGTTGCGAGCTGGGCATAGCCATCACCGTGCACACGGGTATGAGCTACGTCTGCCCGCAGCCGAGCAAGTACTCAATGCCTGTATTGCTCGATGACGTGTGCCTCGACTTTCCGGAACTCAAGGTCATCGCCTATCACATGGGCTGGCCCAACACCGAGGAACTGATCGGCCTGGCCGGCAAGCACGTCAACCTGTACCTGAGCCTGTCGGGCATTCTCGGCTGGCTGGCGCGCTCGCCCTACCGCGCCTATCACATGATAGGCACCGCGCTGCAGTGGGTCAGTGACGAAAAGATCGTCATGGGACTGGACCTCGCGTTTGACGACATGCCGTTGGTGGTCGACTTCATTCGTAACTTCCAGATTCCCGAGCAGCTGCGCGAAGAGTGGGGTTACAAGGAGATAACCGAGCAGATGCGCGCCAACATGCTGGGGCTCAACCTCGCAAAACTGGCCGGCATAGAGCCGACCCGCCGCGTGGGTAAGGGCAAGGGCAAACCGGGGGCCCTGTCCTCCTGACCGGCCTTCCGGGCGAGCGGCGATGAAAGACAAGGCCTGTATCGTTGGCGTGGGCGCCACCGGGTTCTGCCGCGGCGAGGGCTCGGGCAAGAGCCTGCACGGGCTGCAACTCGAGGCCGCGCTGACCGCGCTGGCCGATGCTGGCCTGCGGGCGGGGCAGGTGGACGGCATCATGCCGTTTCCCAACCTGGGTACGGCCGAGGGTTTTGCCGCCAGCCTCGGCTGCGAGAACCTTAGGTTTGCCACCACGGTCAACATGGGCGGCGCGGCGCCGGTGGCGTCGCTGGGTGTCGCGGCCGCGGCTGTGACATCGGGGCTGGCCGACTACGTGCTCATGCCCGCGGGTTGGAACGGCTACTCGGGATCGCGGGCTGGCGCCATCGTGCAGGAGATGACGGCTTCGATTCCCGGCGGGGCGATCGCCCGCGACTTCTACCTGCCGCACGGACTGGTGGCTCCCCCGCAGTGGTACGCGCTCATCGCCCGCCGCCACATGCACGAGTACGGCACCACGGCAGAGCAGCTGGGCGCGGTCGCACTGGCGATGCGCAAGCACGCGCAGCTCAACCCGGCCGCCGTCATGCACGACAAGTCGATGACCATGGAGCAGTACCTGGCCTCGCCGATGATCACCGACCCCTACCGCTTGTTCGACTGTTGCCTGGAGACCGACGGCGCAGCGGCCTGCGTGGTTACGACCACCGAGCGGGCGCGCGACCTCGCCCGGCCGCCCGTGTACATAAGCGGGGTGGCCTCGGCCCAGCCCTATCCGGCCGACGAGATTACCGGCAGGGAAGATATTTTTCGCACCGGGCTCACGGTGGCCGCTCCCCGGGCCTTCGAGATGGCCGGCGTAGAACCGGCGGACGCCGATTTTGCCCAGGTGTACGACTGCTTCACCTTCGAGGTCGTCCAGCAGCTCGAAGAAGCCGGCTTCTGCACGCGTGGCGAGGGCGGTGCTTTCGTAGAGGGCGGGCGCATAGAGCTGGGCGGCGAGCTGCCCGTCAACACCCACGGTGGCCTGTTGAGCGAGGCCCACGTGCTGGGCATGGGCCACGTTGTGGAGGCCGCGCGGCAGTTGCGCGGCGAAGCAGCCGGGCGGCAGGTGGCCGACGCCAGCCTGGGAGTGGTGACCGGCTGGGGCGATTTCGGCGACGGCTCTATTGCCGTGTTGAGGAACTGACAAGCGATGGCTGATTCTGGAAAGAAAAAGGCAGCGGGGCTGCCGCTGCCCTTGATGCAGGGATTGCACGGTGAGTTTTATCGGCACTGCGCCGCGGGCCGATTGAGTTTTCAGCGCTGCTCGGACTGCGGCCGCTGGCGCCACGTGCCGCGCGAGATATGCCCGGCCTGCAGCTCGTGGAACTGGAGCTGGGAGCAGTCGAGCGGGCGCGGCACCGTGTACACTTACACCATCGCTGAGCGCCCCATGCACCCCTCCTTTGCCGAGCGTTGCCCTTACGCCGTGGCGGTGGTCGAGATGGAAGAAGGCGTGCGCGTGCTGAGCCAGGTCGTTGATTGCCCGCCCTCTGAACTCGAGATCGGCGCGGCAGTGACGGTGGACTATCTCAGCGTTGGGCCCGAGCGCACCGGCGCCAACGACCGCCAAGGCGAAGAAGCCGGTGACGCGGGAGCTAGCGATTCGGAAGGGATCGTGCTGCCCGTGTTTCGCCTGGCCTGAAGCAGCCGCGCGCTTGATCCTGCCCGCGCGTCAGTAAATCCTGAGGTACACCGAGCCGTAGGCCGGTACGGTAACAACCGGCAGCGTACTGCCGGCACCCACGCTGAACGAGTCGCTGGGCGTGCGTATGGCGTTCCACAGCAGGTCACGCTTGTTTTGCCACCATGAATCGCTGAGCGCGTCAATCTGCTGGGTCAAGGTCGAAGTACAGCTGTCCTGTCCCTGCTGGGGGCCGTCGCTCGTATGCCACAGGGTAGAGGTGCTGGTGGACTGGTCTATACGGTGTACGTCCACGCGCAGCGAAGAGGCGCAAGGCAGGTTGTCCAGCGTGATACCGACGGTGGCCTCGGTGGATTCCAGGGGCTGGCGTTCTGCCGCAGCCACCAGGCCAGCGAGCAGGGCGGTTACCTGGTCTGCGGCCAACGAGGGACAGTAAGCGGCCAGGGCCGAGTCGGGGTCCGGGTCGGAAGCGGCCGCCAGGAACTTGCACTCCAGGCATTCCTTGTAGTCAACGCAGGCGCCGCCCGTCCCCGAACCGCAACCGCAGGCGGCTACGTCGGGGGCCGTGCCGCAGCCGCAGTCGGTGGGCAGGGCGGTGGGGTCGTAGCCTGCCGCGGTGTAACTGCGCGCAAAGTGATCTTCGTGGTTGCTGTCCATCTGGCCGATGAGCAGGTGCACCACGCCCTCGGGGTCGGCGGCTGCTATCCAACCCAGGCTGCGGTCGCCCAGCACTTCCTGGTCGCTGCCGAGCAGGCGCCAGTCCATGTGCGACAGGGCCCACAGCACGCCGGCCTGTGGCTTGGGCAGGCCGTGTCTCGTGACCACGCCCATGCCGTTATCAAACATGTCGCAGGGGGCGAGGTCGCCGCGCTCAAGCAATTCGAACTGCGAATGCCTGAGGTCGGGGGGTTCGCCCATGTAGCCCGCCAGCATGTAGGCCAGGTAACCCGCGCCGCGGTGGTCGCAGCCGTTACCCGCACTGGAGCCGCCCAGCGGCGCTTGTATGCCGGGCGTCGAGGGGTCGGCGTCGTCACAAGTGGGTGTGCCCAGCGCTGTAGCCCACTCGTTGATATCGAGCACGGGCGTGTCCCATCCGACTGGTATCATGGCTCGAAGTTGGCCAATAGTGTCGGCGGCAAACAACAGGCCAGGTTCCTGGCTGTAGTAATGGGCCGACACGAAGTCGAGGCTTCCGCCGTTGGCGTCGACGGTGTTGAGCAGGGTTTCCAGTGTCGGTGGTCGCGCGGGGTCATTGAAACCCACCTGTCCGTCGATCGTAGACATCGCCGGGCCCCCGATTTTTATCTCGTCGGCCACGTCTGCGAGCAGGGGGTCGTTGGCGCGCACCAGCTCCAGCACCGCGCGCAGGTTCTCGAAGTAATCGATGAACAGCGCTTCGGTGTCCGACCCGGGAACAGACGGGTCACCGTTGAAGAGCTGGTCGGGCTCGTTGTAGATCTCGAAGCGACGCACACCCTTCAAGGCGTAGTGCTGCATCACGCAGGCCCAGTGTTGTTGCCACTCGTTCGAATAAGAGCTGGGTATGACGTAGGGCCAGAACGATTCGCCGGCCGTGCAGCTGCACTGCCCGGCTACCTCGATCATCTTGCCGTTGGCGGCGCAGTCAGCCGAACATGCCTTGGAGAAGGCCGCTGGTGTCCCCACCAGGGTGAGCAGTACGTCGTCGCCGGCCTGGGCGAAGTGGTCCACTATGAAGTCCAGCCTCGGCTGGGTATCGCCGGCCGGGTACGCGCATAGCCCGGTAACAGGATCGAGTTCAAACAGGTTCTCGGGCCAGTGCACCGGGTTGTACCACAGCCGTACCTGGCGGCCAGCTGCCTGGTTGCCGGGACCGAAGACCTCGTCGCTCAGGGTTGGTATGTCCGACGACACCACGGTCTGCTGCTGCACGTTGAAGGCCCGCAGGCGCTGGGGAAAGACCTGGCTCGTGGCCAGGTCCAGGGTTATTTCCCTGTCGGTGCTCCCGGGTGATGCGAGCGAGACCGGCTCGCAACGGTCGGGGCATTTAACCTTGCGATCACTGTTGGTCTTGCATCCGCTGAAGGTAGCTTCAAGGCAGCGTCCCGAAGAGTCGGTCAGGCGCATGCGGAGTGGCCAGGCCAGCGGCGCGGTCAGCCCCACGAGGTCGGCACCGCGGCCCTTGACGGCCAGCGACTTGTCGCTGCTCTTGATCGAGTCTACTCCGTCGCTGCTGGAGGGGTCGTCCTTGCCACGGTACTTCCACTTGCGCACCGGGTTGCCCGAACCCTTCCAGCCCGGGGTCGAGCCTGGGCCCAGGGTGGCAGTGAGCAGCAGTCCGTCCTGGTCAAATAGCTCCACGGTGGTGTCGCCAGCGGTAGGGTCGGCGATGAGCAGGTCTACCAGGCGGTCCTTTGATTTCCACTGCAGCTTGTTTTTGTCGGGGCGGTCGGCGTCGTACTTGACCGTGAGCTTGGTGGCTTCAATGGCCTCGCACTGGGCGAGCGCGCAGACGGGGGCCACGAGCAGGGCTATCGCCAGCAGGGCGGTCGTCAAGCTTGAAAGACAGCGGGGTGGTTTCAACTCTACAGCCTGGCCCGTGGACATGATTTCGAGCTTAACGGATAAATTGCAGCCATGTCCAGAGAAACTGCGTTCAGCGAGATATTATTTTAGCTTGTAGCGCGCCGCTTTCGTCAGTCGGGGAATAGTATCCCCACCAACATGAAGCCGGCGACCAGAACCAGCATAGTATCCATCGCGTTTGCTCCTGCCCCGAACCTTCCCGCATCCTTTGTCCACCCATAGGGTGGGTATGGTCAAGGTAGTTTTTTTGTGGCTGGCTACTGCGTTACGCGGCCCGTATGGTCACCTGTAGCGATTTTTTTGGCCGCGGCCACCCGGCGAGGAGCGAAATGACAGTAAAACTTCCCGACACGTTTAGCTGTGAAAGACACGGCCAGGTGGCCGTGATGACCATCAACCGTCCGGAGGCCATGAACGCCTTTACGGCCGACATGCTGCGCGGTATGGACGCCTGCTTTGAGGATTTCAACGAGGACGATGATCTCAGGGTGGCCATTCTTACCGCGGTAGGAGACAAGGCTTTCTCCTCGGGCATGGATCTCAAGGAAGCCATCCCGATGTTGCAGTCCGGTGACGAGATGGGTTACGAGGACCACAGCAAGCGGCCGTTCTCCGACGTGTTCAAGCCCATCATTTGTGCCGTCAACGGCTTTTGCATAGCCGGCGGCATGGAGTTTCTGCAGGGTACCGATCTGCGTATCGCTGCCGAGCACGCGACCTTCGGCCTGGGTGAAGTGCGCTGGGGAATAATTCCGACCGGCGGTTCGCACATAAGGCTGCCCGTGCAGATTCCCTGGGCGGTGGCCATGGAGATGCTGCTAACGGGCAAGCCCATAAGCGCCGCGCGTGCCTACGACATAGGGCTGGTCAACAAGGTTGTACCCGCCGACCAGCTCATGGACGAAGCCATGGAACTGGCAGAGACCATTTGTAGAAACGGTCCCCTGGCCGTGCGCACGGCGAAGGAGATAGCCGTGCGCGCGCTCAACCTGGAGCCTGGCTTCGTGATGGAAAAGGATCTCGGGCAGCGCGTGATGGACAGCGACGACGCGCGCGAAGGTCCGGCGGCCTTCGCCGAAAAGCGCGCGCCCGTATTCAAGGGACGCTGATTCGCGGCGCGCTGCCCCGCGCCGCTTCTTGTACATGTCCGGACGGATACTTCACCTGCTCTCGCAGAGGCCCCTGCTCACCGGTAGTGGCATCACCCTTGACGCCCTGGTCTCCAACGCGACCGCGGCGGGCTGGAAGCAACGCGTACTCGTGGGCGTGCCCGGCGATCGCGTTCCGGCTGGCGTCGGCGGCCTGCCGAGCGCCGACGTGGCCTGCGTGACCTTTCAAGCAGTGGATGGGCAGGCGGCCGCCGTCCCCGGCACGACCGATCTCGACTTCGCCCTGCCGGGCATGAGCGACGTGATGCCCTACGCGAGCTCGCGCTTCAGCGAGCTCGCACCCGCGCAGCTGGCCGCTTACCGCGATGCCTGGCGTGAGGCCATACGAAAGCAGCTGGAGGATTTCAGCCCCGACCTCGTGCACGCTCACCACGCCTGGATAGTGGCGTCGCTGGTCAAGGACGTGGCTCCCTCGTTGCCGGTGGTCATGCACGCGCACGGCACCTGTCACAGGCAGATGTCGCTCTGTCCCGGCCTTGCCGATTCCTTGCGTAGCAGCCTCGTGCGCAACGAGCGCCTGCTCGTGCTGCACCGGCAGCAGTCGGGCGAGTACCAGCGCGCGCTGGGCTTTGCACCCGGGCGGGTGGAGGTCGTAGGCGCCGGCTACAACGATGCCCTGTTTAATCTGCAGGGGCGTGAGCCCGACCCCGGGCCGGTGTTGTTGTACGCCGGCAAACTGGCCGCGGCCAAGGGACTGCCTCAGTTGCTCGACGCGGTTGAGGTGTTGGCCGCGCGCGTGCCCGGCCTTCTGTTGCAGGTGGCCGGCGGCGGGCAGGGCCGCGAGGCCGATGCGCTGCGGCGGCGTATGAAAGAAATGTCGCCGCTGGTAAAATTTCATGGTCGGCTTGACCAGCCCGAGCTGGCCGCGCTCATGCGGCGCTCGGCTGTGTTCGTGCTGCCGTCGTTCTACGAGGGGCTGCCCCTGGTGCTGGCCGAGGCACTTGCCTGCGGCTGCCGCCTGGTCGCCACCGACCTGCCGGGCTTGCGCGAGGCCATGGCCGCAAGGCTGGGCGAGGCCCTGGCACTGCTGCCGGCCCCGGCCATGAAGGCGGTGGACACGCCGCGCGAAGACGCCCTGCCGGCCTTCGTGCGGGCGCTCACCGACACGCTGGAAGCGGGCTTGGCCGCCGGCGCTCTCAAGCCCGAAACGCTGGCCGACAGCCTGGCGGCCTTCTCCTGGAAGGCAGTGTTTGAGCGGGTGCAGTCGGCCTGGATCGAAGCGAGCGAGGCGGCCGGCCGCTAGGGCTGTGCAGGCTCTGCTGGAGTCCCCGTCGCCTACAGTACCGAGCCGTCTTTCTTGCCCTCGGCAATCTCATCCCAGTCCAGGCCCAGCTCGAGCAGCACCTGCTCGGTGTGCTCGCCGTGCTCGGGTGCGCGCGTGAGGGTGGGCGGGGTTTCGTCGAACTGTACCGGGTTGGCCACCAGGCGCACCTGCCGGCCGTTGACCTCGATCTCGGGCAGGTAGCCATTGGCCTCGGTCTGCGGGTCGGCCAGCACCTCGGGCGTGGTCTGGTAGGGTGCCCACGCGCCCTCGGCGTCGGCCAGGGCTTCGCACCACTGGGCCAGCGTGCGCGAGGCAAAGATCGCGTCGAGCTCGGCCACGCAGGCCTCGGCGTTGTGGTAGCGCGACACCGCGTCTTTGAAACGCTCGTCGGTGATGAGGTCTTCGCGGTCCATGCGGCGGCACAGGTCGGGCCACCAGCGGTCGGCCTGCAGGTAGTTGAACATGATCCAGCGGCCGTCTTTCGTTCCGTAAGTGCCTACAACGGGGTTGGGACTGCTGCCGTGGTCAAACGACGGCATGGCGCTGCCGGTGAGATCGGCAGCCACGAGATCGGCGCCCAGCGACCACATGGCCGTGCCCATCAGCGATACGTCGACCACCGAGGGTTCGCCGCTGCGCTCGCGCTTGAGCAGGGCCGCGGCTATGCCACCGGCTATGGTCATGGCGCCGATCGAATCGCCCAGCGCTGCGCGCGGCATCACCGGGTATTCCATCCAGTCCCGTGTTATGGCCTGGCCCACGCCGCCCCGGCTCCAGAAAGCCGTGCCGTCGTAGCCGGCCTTTTCGGCGTCTGGTCCGCGGACTCCTTGTCCGCTGCCACGCACGTAGATGATGTCGGGGTTGACCGCGCGTATGTCGGCCAGGTCAATGGCCAGCTTGCGGCGCGCGGGGGTGAGGAAGTTGGTGAGAAACACGTCGCTGCTCTTGGCCAGGCGGTAGAGTATCTCGCGGCCGCGCTCGGTGGCGAGGTCGAGCCCGACGCTGCGCTTGCCGCGGTTGGATTGCTCCATCATGAAGTTAACGCCGCTGGTGTCGCCCGGTATCAGGCCCGAGGCTACAAGCCCGCGCTGCCCGTCACCGCTCACCGGGTGCTCGATCTTGATGACGTCCGCGCCCCAGTCGGCCAGCACGGCACCGGCGGCGGGCACGAACCACCACTGGGCTACTTCGAGCACCCGGATACCCTTGAGATGATCCTGCATGGGCTGGGTTTACTACTCCGCCACCCGGGGAGCAAGGCCTGCAGTTGAGGCTGGCAGGGCTTACTGTTTGCCGTCGTCCAGGTAGCCCAGCGCCCGCAGGGCCTCGCGCTGGCGGTCGCTGAGCGGTAGCGGGGCTTTTTCGCGCGAGCCGTCGCCGGCCTGTTCGCCGACGGTGGCCACCAGGGCCTCGCGCAGTTTGCGCGATTCGTCGAGCCGTCGCTGCATCCGATCGCGAAGCAGCAGGGCCAACGCGCCTTGTCCGCGTGCGATGTCGTGCTGCTCCAGCGGGTCGGCCGCCAGGTTGTAAAGGCTTGTCCGGCCGCCGCGGCGGTCGACGATGAGTTTCCAGGGTGGCGCGCGCAGGGCCCTGAGTGGTCGGTAACCCCAGGCGGCCACGGCGTCGAGCCTGGGGTCGGCGCCGCCGCGCGCGAGCTCCAGCAGCGAGTGGCCCTGCAACATACCCGAGGACTCAAGGCCCATGAGCTCGAGCAGGCTCGGCAGCACGTCGACCAGCCGCACCTGGGCGGTCACCCGCACGCCCTCCTTCAGCCTTCCCGCTGCGCGCACTATCAGCGGCACGTGCAACTGGTCGTCGAACAGGGTCAGGCCGTGGCGCCGGTCGAGCGCCCCGTGCTCGCCGAAGGCTTCGCCGTGATCGGAGGTGAGCAGCACGATGGTGTTGTCGTCGAGGCCGGCCGCGGCCAGCGAATCGAGTACCCGGCCCACGGCCGAATCAACGTAGTGTATCTCGCCGTCGTAAAGTGGCAGGTCGCGTTTCACTTCGGGGTAGGGGCTGTCGTAGTCCACCGCCGCGAACAGCCGCGCGTGTTCGGCGGGGGGGGTGTAGGGCTCGTGCGGGTCGAGGTAGTGCAGGTAGAGGAAGAACGGTGAGCGGGCACTGTCGCGCTCGGCCAGCCAGGCCCGGGCCCTGTCGGTGACGTCGCGGGTGGTCGTGTCCTCCCACTCAAAGCTGCTCCAGTCGGCGCGGGCCTGCATGTCGTGGGTGAGATCGGGAAACACGCTGGCGAATTCGTCGTAGCCCTGGGCGAAGCCGAACAGCGAATCCACCTGTATGTTGGCCACCACGGCCGCCGTGTCGTAGCCGGCCGCCGCCAGGCGCTCGGCCAGTGTCAGGGCGCCCGCGGGCAGCACGTCGCAGCCCTCGCGTGGCAGGTTGTGGCTGGCGCAGGTAAGCCCGAGGGATTCAGGCAGCAGCCCGGTCAACAGGGTTGCGGCCGATGGCCTGGTCCAGGGGGCGGGCGCGATGGCCTGCTCAAAGAGCACGCCCTGCTCGGCCAGCGCGTCGATTGCCGGGCTGGTCGCAAGGGGGTAGCCGTAGCCCCCGAGGTGGTCGGCGCGCAGGGTGTCGACCACGATCAGCAACAGGTTCGGCTTAGCGGGTTCCGACCGCGTGCAGCCCCCGGTTGAGAGCGCGACCAGTAACAAGGCCAGGCAGCTTGTTTCAAAGAATCCAGGCCTTCTCATCCCCAACAGGTGTTACCCGGCGGCGCGGTGGGAGCAAGAACGGGTTGGGCGACCCCGCAACTGGGGGGGGCTTGAACGCGAAACTAACGCGCTGGCGGGCTGGGAGGCAATTTTTACCCACATGAGGGGTGGTCTGGACAGGAGAACCCTGGTTATAGTGTCCTTATGTTCTCGCAGGTCCGGGGAGGGGTCCGGGTGCGCGCCTTGTTGTGTGCCCTCGGTGTGGCGTTGTGCGTTCCTGGCGTGGCGAAGGCGCAGGTTCTGCCCTGGCCGGGGGACGCCGGCATAGAAATCGCTGCCGTGGGCGATCCTGGCGGGCTGCCGGCTGCCTACGAACCCAGCGGTGCGGTGTGGCACACTCGCCTGGACGCGTTGTTCGTTGTCAGTGACCGCGGTGACGTGAGCCGCCTTGATGCCAACGGCGGCAACGTGACCACCTGGTCGCCCGGTGGCGATCTCGAGGCCGTTACGCTGATCGATCCTGCCACTGACCTGCTTTATCTCGGCCGCGAAAATCCCGACGCCATACTCGAATTCGACTTCGTGACGGGCACGCTAACCGGCGAGCAGTGGGACCTGACACCGTGGATGAACGGTGCGGCCAACCAGGGACTGGAGGGCCTGACCTGGGTCGACGGCCTGTTCTACGCATCGCATCAGGGCGAGGGTAACGTGTACGTGTTCGAGCTGTCGGCTGGTGGTGTAGCCCAGTTGGTAAACCTGTTTCCGGCTCCCGGTGGCAGGACCGACATGGCGGGCATGCACTACGACGCCGACGCCCAGGTTCTTTACGGCATACACGACGGTGATAACGTTCTGGTCGAAATGGAGCGGCACGGGGCCCTGTTGCGCGAAACCTTTCTGCCCGGCAACACCCAGGAAGGCATAGCCCTGTTACCCGACTGCGCGACCGGCCTGTCGACAGTATTCCTCAGTGAGGACGCCGGCGCGGTGGTTAGCTACGAGTGGTTCCCGGTCACCTGTGTTGACCCGGCGGTGACGCTCTCGCCCTGCGGTGACGTAAACGGAGATCTGATCATCAACGTTATCGACGCGATGCTGACCGCCCAGTTCCAGGTGGGCCTGCGTGTCTGCCAGTCGATGTCGCGCTTCGATCTCTGCGACATCACTCCGGCGCCCGGCGATGGCCTGTGCAACGTGGTCGACGCCATGCGAATGGCCCAGTGCAGTGTCGGCCTGGTTTCCTGTAACTTTACCTGCGCGGTACTTGGTTGTCCCTGAACAAACCCACCGGCAGGCCTCCCTACCCAGCTCCCCGGACGGGAAGCCCTACCCAGCTCCCCGGACGGGAAGCCCTACCCAGCTCCCCGGACGGGAAGCCCTACCCAGCTCCCCGGACGGGAAGCCCTACCCAGCTCCCCGGACGGGAAGCCCTACCCAGCTCCCCGGACGGGAAGCCCTACCCAGCTCCCCGGACGGGGATACGCACCTTTTTTTTTACAGGCTCGCGCCTGTCACAAAAAAGAGAGCGCATCCCCTAGAACTTGACGTTGATGTCCAGCCGGGCGCGCCAGTCGTCGTCGTTCGGTGACCCAAGGGCATCGTCGGCCCGCGACACCAGCAACCAGGGATGCACGTCAACGTTGTCGAAAGCCTTGTAGTGCAATCCAACGATATGCGCGCGCAGGTTTGTCTGCACTGTCATGTCGTCCTGCGAAACCACTGACAACACCGCGTCCTGCCCCACGACCTGCCATTGGTAGTAACCCTGCATGTCGCCGACCTCGTTCTTGCTGCCGGCCTTTACGCCCAGCGACCAACCGTAGTCCTCGTCGGGCTCGGCCCCGGTGTTGGCTATGAATTCACCCGACATCGTGACGGGCAGGCCGTTGTGGTCGCAGCTCACCGAAAACGAGGGGTTAATGATGTCGAAGTCGGACAGGAAATCATTGCCAGCCATGTCGGTGCGATTTCCCGAGTTGTCGGCGAATACCGTCTGGTCACCGCCCGGCGTCAAGTCACTGTAGTGATAGTAATTCAACGCAGCCTTCACGGCAGCCTGGCCGACGGTGGTCGAGGCCGACACCCCGGCGGTCACAGCGGTCACCTCGTTACCATTGCCGTTTTCATTGAGAATGTAGGTGGTTACCGCGGCCCTGACGTTGTCGAGTTTACCCAGGCTACCGGCCGAGTACACCAGCGCGATGCCCTCGGGTTGCACGTCGCCGTCCCAAACCAGCTCGTTGTACACCGCGTAGTTTTTCAGTACGTGCGAAAACTTGCCCGCCGTGATCGAAAGGCCTTCTGCCGCGGCCGGTTTCCAGCCGATCCACGCCCGGTCGAGGGCCACGTCCCAGTCGTTGAAGCTACTGCCGAAGGTCTGGTGGCTGCTGTTGGGGTCGTCGGTGTTACCTGTTACCAGGCGGGCCCCCAGCGTTATCTCGTCATTGATCGAGTAGGTGGCGCCTATGCGAGCACGCACGCGCTCGCGGTGCCGGTCACGGCCTGTTTCCACGAAGGTGCTTTCGTGGCGCAGGCGGAAATCGCCTGACAGGTCGAGCCCGTCAACAGCGCTGATGGCCGGGATTGGCAGGGCCGAAGTGGCGCCCACGAGCAACGCGGTGAATGCAACCGTAGCAATGATCCTGTTCATGGTACTCTCCTTTTTTTCAGACGGTTTCGAAGTTCAGCGTAGCAGCTCTATTTCAACTCCAGGGGTCTTGCCCCCGGTGACGTTCACGCTCACCGGTTCGGCCCTCATGCGTTCGTTCCATATCTCGAGTTCGTAGTCACCCGGTGGAACGTTGTCGATGGTGAACGCGCCAGCGCTATCGGTGACCGAGAAGTAGGGGTTGTCGCGTACCACGACGTAGGCCACCATCAGGGCGTGCAGTTTGCACAGCTGGGTGTAAGTGCCGGTCTCCTTGAAAGTCCAGGTTTTTGAACCACCCTGCCCCCAGCTTCCGAGGTCGTAGGACTCACCGTCGGGTGAGAACACCGTGTGCTCGGCTGCATCGCTGTTCACGAATTTGACAGTCGTACCCTTGAGCACGGGCAGTACCCTGGGTACGAACTGCATGTCTTTCTGGTCCATCACCGGTTGTTCGGTCGGTGTCTTGAAATCTCCAGCTATGGCCTTGATGGCGACGACGGTGTTTTTTACATAGCGCTCGCGCCCAACCACCTTGCCGCTGATGGTTCCGGCGGCCGCCTGTTCTGCGCCCAGCAACAGCAAAGCTGACATGCCCAGCAACAACGCGGGGCGCAATCGGTGGCCGATGGACGGGCGGGACGAGTAACGATGGGCGGAGATGTTTTTCATACGGTCTGTCCTATGTCGCGTGACTTGAAGGTCATTTTCTCAAGTGATTCCTTGTATTCCGATTCGCCGATCTTGCGCAACTTGCCCGACGCGAGCTTGAAGCGGTAGTTATTGGCAATAGGGTCACACACCCGCGGCACCAGGCTGTTGGCCGCCGCCTTGGGGTCGAGAAAGTACATGAACGCAACGCCGGGCTTGGGCACCGGCATCACCACCGCTACCGCTCTTACCGAGGCGCTGGTCATTTCTATGTGGCCGTTTTCTACCAGCTTGGAGAACAGGGCGTCCTCTGTGTCACGGGCGACGAAGCCGGACTTCTGCACGGCCACGCGGTCGCTTTCGGCCACCACGTAGTCTCCGCTTTCTATGCCGAGACGTTCAGCATCGTCAGGGTGCAGCTCGATGAAGTTCTCGGGCCAGCGCCGCGTGATGTAGGGACGACGCTCCACGTCGTCGAAACCCGACTGCCAGATCTCGTTGACACGGCCGTTGATTACCCACAGTTCGCCGTCCTTGGGCCGGATATACTCGTAGTAGTCGGCGAACAGCCACCACGGCGACTTGATGAAGTTAGCCTTGCCCGACTGCGTGTTGAAACCATTGAGTTTCTTGTTGTGTACGGTGGGTCCCTGCGGTCCCGTGGCCGGCAACTTGAGCGTGGAATCGTGCAGGCGCTTGGTGCCCAACAACTCGCCGTCTTCCCAGCGCACCGGTCCTTGTATGCCCGTGGTGCCGTAGCTGCGCAGCAGCTCGTGGCCCTTTACGCCGTCTTTCTTGGCCTTCCAGACCAGGGGGTAGTAGTCCTTGCGACTGCCCCTCGTGTGGCGCGCCGCCTCTTCGAAGACATCGTTGGATTCTTTCCACTCAAAGTCTGCAAAACCCATTCGCTGGCCGATCTGGCCGGCTATCCACCAGTCGGGCCTGGCGTCCCCGGGTGGGTCATAAAACTTGGAGTACACGCGCAGGCGACGCTCGCCGTTGGCCCTGACCAGGTCTTCTTCTCCCCAGCCGGCCGCCGGCAGAACGATGTCGGCGATCTCGGCTCCGATGGGGTTGCGCAAGTAAATATCCTGGTTGACCACCACCGTGCCACCCGAATCGACGCGCTTCTTGAGCGTGCGGATGATGCTGCTCTTGCGGCTGCTCGTGACCTGGTTGGGATTGCGCCGCGTGAGATCGAGGAAGGTCTCGTGCAGGGCTCCACTGGCTGTCATGCCGGCCGTCCAGGTAGTCCCTATAACGTAAGCAAAACGGACGTTGCCGTTCTCGACCCAGCGGTCGAGGTCCAGGGTCTTGCGCCTACGACCGGCGAATTTTTCGGGCGAGCGTTCGAGCGGGTAACGACCCGCCTTTACGCCGCCACGCTGGTGACCACCCATGCGGCCGATCATCTGGCCGGGGCGGTTGCCCGCGCCGCACAAGAGTCCGAGCGAAGCGTAGGACGCCGAGTTGGTGTAGTTGTTGGACCAGTAGTTGCCCTTTTCGAGCACCAGCATGGTCCTGGGCCGGTTGCCGTTTTTGCGCGGGCGCGCCATGAGTTCGGCGGCCCTGTGGATATCGTCGGCGTCAAGCCCGCAAGTCCGGGCCGCGAAATCGAGCTTGGATTCATCTATCGAGAGAATCCACTCCTTGAAGCCAGCGTAGTCTTTCGCTTCGAACTTGCCCCAGGTGGTACGCCACTGCCACGGAGTGTTGCGCGTACCCTGGCCGAAACCTGACTCGATCTCCCATTTGTTAGACGTGTACTTCTTTATCCAGTCTGAATCTTCCCAGCCGTTTTCAATAATGATACGTGCAAGCGCGAGATGCAGCACGGTGTCGGTGCCCGGCGTGATCCACAGGTGCAGGCCGCCGGTTTCCTCGGCGAAGGTGCAGCCGGCCGTCTTGCGCGGGTTGATCATTATGATCTTGGCCCGGTGACCCGACACGCCCTTCATGATCCAGTGATTGAAAAGAACGGTCTTGGTCTCGAAGGGATCGGTTCCCGAGATGACCAGGGTTTCGGCCAGCGAGTAGTCCTCGTAGCTGGGACCGAAGTTGTCGATGCCCACGTCGCGGAAGCCAGGCGTGGACGAGGTGACCGAGGGGTTGTCGTGCCACGCGAAGGCCGGCGTGCGGATGCCCACGAGCGCGAGCTTGGTGAGCGCGTAGGTGTTCTCGAAGTAGTGGTAGGAGAACATCTTCTGTGCCCAGGAGTGCACGCCGTACTTGTCGATGACGTACTTGGAAACCTCGGCAAAAACGTCGAGGGCCGTGTCCCATGACACCTCCCTGAGCTCGCCGTCGATGCGAATCATGGGGTGCTTCAGCCGGTCGCGCGTGGGCGTCTCGGGGTTGTAGCATTTCTGGGCTATGCAGCCGCCGCGAATGCTGTGGTTGCCGTTAACGTTGACAACGGTCGCGTCCTGGTCCGGCGCCACTATCACGTTGTGGGGCTTGCCTTCGTGGCTGACCACGTTGTGCATGTTGGGGGTGAGCCACCCGCCTTTCTCAAGCTCGACCGGGTAGTCCAGGCCCAGGGCGTTTTCGTCGGCGCGCGGGCCGCCCTCCTTGCCCACAGGCCAGCGATAGACCTTGTAGCCACAAGCGACAATGCAGTAATCGCAAGCGGTGGTTATGACGTCGGCGTCTTTTGGCGGAAGCGGTACCCGGTCGGTTGCCCTGTTCTTGTCTGACATGACTTTCCTCTCTTTACTCGCCTGTTGATCAGGAGTTAGCGCTGCGGCCGTACACCAGGCCCTGCAGCCCGGTCGCGTAGATGTCGTTTCCGTCGGTTTCGAGCACTACCTGCACCAGGCTCTGGGTGGCGTGACCCGATACGATCATGCCGTGACGGGTGAGGTCGAAGGTACTCAGGTGGGTGGGGCAGGGCCCCATGACCTTGCTGTCGCTCTTGTACGAGGAGGCCAGTATTCCTCCCATGTGCGTGCACAGGGTCGAGAAAGCCACCACGTCGCCGTCCTTGCCAACACCTCCGCCGGCCTTCTCGCCGAGCTTGATGAGCAGGTGGTTTGAGTAGGTCGCGTTGTCGTCCGGGTAGCGGAAGGGTATCGGTTTGTTGGTCACCAGTTCGTCGAGACCGGCTATGCGCTTGCGCGGGTACGGGGTACGCGTGGCTGCCACGGCACGGGTAGCACCGCCCCAGGGCGAGGTGACCAGGAGGGTGACGGTGATGGCACCGGCTCCCTCGAGGAAGCGGCGGCGTGAGATACGGCAGGGCGATTGGCCGGGGTCTGTTTCTAACCTGGCTTCGTGTTCGTCGACTTCGGGCTTCTGTATTACATCACTCATTCGAAAACTCCGTACCTGGGTAGTTCGGGGGGCTCCATGGTCAATTCCTCGCCGGTGAGCGATTCGAGAAAGGCGATGAGATCCTGTTTTTCGTCGTCGGCCAGCCCGAGGGGTCTTAGCACCGGCGTCTTGGTGGCCGTGCCTGTCAATAGTTTCGCGTGGTCGTCGCCGCCGCCCTGGTCGTAGAAGTCGATGACTTCCTCGAGCGTGAAAAACACGCCGTTGTGCATGTAGGGGGGCGTAAAGACCAGGTAGCGAAGCGTCGGCACCCTGAACTTGGCGATGTCGTGCTCCTGCTTGGTGCGGTAGTAGAGTCCCAGGTCTATCTTGGTGCGGCGGTATAGGTCTTCGCTCACTCCCTTGGCGAACTGCTCGAAGCGGAAGGTAATCTGCTTGAGCGGATCATCGTCGAAGACATCGTTCGGTGGCACCCCGAGGTTGTAGTACTTCTCGTTGCTGAACAGTGCGCCGTCGTGGCACTCTATGCAGCGAGCCTTGCCCTCGAAAAGTTCCTTGCCGCGCAACTCGGCTGGCCCCAGCGCGTTCTTGTCTCCGAGCATGTAGAGATCAAATGGCGTGTCTCGCTGTACGAGGGTGCGCTCGAAGGCCGCGATAGCCTTCCAGGCGTCGGGTAGCTCAGGACGCGCGTTACCGAAGACCTTCTTGAACCGCTTGTTGTACTCGGGGATTTGTCGCAGGCGTTCTTCCATCACGTCGCGCTCACCGTTTCCGGCCACGCCGCCGCGGGCGGCAGAAGGGGCCTGGGATTCGAGACTTTTTGCCGAGCCGGCCCAGAACAGCTTGCGGTAGTAAGCCGAGTTGATGATGGACTGGCAATTGCGCCAGTGGCTGGTCCCCGGGTAGCCCCGGCAGACCTCGGCACCGTCCTGCCAGCCTATGGCCGGGTCGTGGCAGGTTGCGCACGACAGGCTCACGTCGCCCGAGAGCCTGGGATCAAAGAACAGCAGCTTGCCCAGCTCTACCTTGGCAGCCGTGATCGGGTTATCGGCGGGAACCGGCGGCGGGCCGAGCGCCGCAAGGGGAGTGACGGCGCCCGGGCCCCCGTCGGTCGCCGGGCCGGTAGCGGCATCGGCAGCCACGGGGAGAAGAACCAGTCCCACCGCCGGTAGGATGGACAACAGGCCGGTAAGAATTGCTGGGCCTGCACTTGCTCGTATTTTCATGGCCAGGGAGCTCCTTGTTCTGTCGCGGCTCATCAGTTGGGTACCGAGCGCCAGTCGGCTATGGCCTCGTAGGGTGGCAGGTCTATTTCACCTACCTCTATGGCGTCGCCCGACAGCGCTTCGAGGAAGGCGAGCAGGTCGGTCTTTTCGGCTGCGTTGAGATCGAGCGGCTTGAGCAAGGGGTCCCGGCCCTCGGCCGTACCGCCGCCGGCGTTGTAGAAATCTATGACCTCCACCAGCGTGGCGATGGTGCCGTTGTGCATGTAGGGAGCGGTCCTGGACACTTCACGCAGGGTGGGAGTCACGAACTTGCCGCGGTCTTCTTCCTGCTTGCTGACGGTGAAGAAGCCAGGGTCTTCGCGGATAATCTCGAAGCCGGGCACGCCCATGAACTTGGCGAAGGATCTCAGGGTGAGATGCCTCAGCGGATCCCTGGTGATCTCGGGGTTTCCGGCCACGCCGGTGCGATGGGGCTGGTAGTCGCTCAGCATCGGCCCTTCGTGGCACTGTATGCAGCCCCCCTTGCCTTCGAACAATTGCTGCCCGCGGGTGGCCGAAGCAGACATGTTTCCCTCGTCGAAGGGCACGTTGCGCGACACGAGGGTTTTCTCGTAGGCCGAGATGGCCTTCAGCGTCGCCCCGAAAGACGGCTCGGCGTTCATCGCCGACCTGAAGCGCTTGACGTACCCGGGTACCTGCTTGAGTCGTTCGAGCATGACGCGGCCGTCCATGTTCTGAAAATGCGACTCGGTGATCGAGTCACGCACCTGCGTCGGCATGTCCTTGCCCGTCAGGCGGCCGTCCCAGTAAAAATAGCGCGCGTGCGCCGCGTTGAGCACTGACTTCGTGTTGCGAAAGTACAGCGTGCCCGGGTAGGCGATGCCCAGCTGCTGGCCGTCGGTCCAGCCGGCCTCGGGGCGGTGGCAGGACCCGCAGGCCAGGACCGCGTCGCCCGAAAGACGCTGGTCGAAGAACAGGAGCTTACCCAGCTCGGCCAGTTCTGCCGAAGGGGCCTCGATGGCGGGCAGGGGACCGAGTGCCCGGGGTTGCGTTGTTGCTGCCGTGGCCCGATCCGCGGTGACCGCAAAACTCAAAACCAAACCGGCAAAGGCGATTCTAAGAAGACTACTGGGTCTTGTGGACATGCTCACTCCTTGGGGCTTTGACCGCTGCGGGTACTGTTGGTCAGCCGCTGGCCTGCAGGCTGTAAAGCAAGATACTTGCCGAATGCTGCCGCACGGCGCTGTAACCCTGAAGCTATGCTCGTTGCGAACATAAGGTTTTCTACCGCTGAAAACGGGTAGGTATTACAGGGACTTTTGTTGCTCGTCCTGCTCCCTGGAGTGGCCAGGTCGTCGAAACGCTCTTCTGGAGGGCCACCCGGCTGGTGTTCCCAAGCTCGGAATTTTTCCACCCGTGAGAAAATCCAGCGGACCGGTTTCCGGTGTCAGGGAAGAAATCGCCGGGGAGTGTGGCTGGATCAGGGTTGTTGCCAGGAACGTATGAAGGAGACCAGGTCGAGTATCTCGCCCGGTTTCAGCCACACCCCGGCGCCGGCTCCTTCGCCGAAGGCCGGCATGGGGGTGCCCGCGCGGCCACGGGCTATGGTGGCCAGCAGGAAACCGTCGTCGGCTGCCTGCAGGAATTCAGGGTTGTTGATGGCCGGCGCGTACTCCGCATCGCCTCCACGCTTGCCTTTGCCTTTTTCGCCGTGGCAGGGGGCGCAGTAGCGTAACCAACTTGCCTTTCCGGCGGTCACGGCTTTCGCCGAGTCGTCGACCATGGGGCGGTGAATTCTCCAGGATTCGGGCTGTTCCCACTGACGTATCCAGGCCACAAGGTCGGCTATGTCGCGGTCGGGCGTGTCGTTGTTGGATCCGACGGCGCTCATGATCTCGGCCAACGGCTGCATGGCTGTCCCGGCGCGGCCCGTCTCTATGGTCGCGGCCAACAGGGCGTCCGAAGCGTTGCGCAGCAACGATACGTTGTTGAGCTGGGAGCCCCGCGGGCTGCCCTGTCCCTGGCTGCCGTGGCAATCGGCGCAGAGTTTTTCGTAGAGCACACGGCCGCGTGTTTGGTCACCGGGTGCTGCTCGGGGAAGGGGAAGCCGCGACGGCGACTGTTGCCAGTCCCTTAGAAAGGCGAGCAGGTCGTTGAGCTGAGCGGCTTCAAGATCGCGGTGCGAAGGCATCGCTGTGCCCGGTCGACCGGAGACGATGGTCCGGGCGAGGAAGGTATCGTCGACAAGGGCCAGCAGGCCACTGGATCCGATAGCGTTGCCTATGCCTCCCTCGCCGTCCCAGCCGTGGCAGCCCATGCAGCGCGCCTCGTAGATCATCTCACCGTTGCCGGCGTTGCCCGCGCTTGAATCTGCGACGCCGGGATCCGGTCCCGTCGGTTCCCAGGAGCGCAGGTGTGCCACTATGCGATCGATCTCGTCGCGTGCCAGGTTGCCGTGCCCGGCCCCCCAACGGGGCATTCCCGTGCCACTGCGCCCTTTCTCTATTATGAATCGATAGAAATCGTCGCCCGCCACGGCCAGCGCCGACGGCAGGTTGAGTGTTGGGGTGTTGATCGCGTCCACGCGCCCGCCCAGCCCGTTGTCGCCGTGGCAGGCCGAGCAGAAGCCCTGGTAGAGCGTGGCGCCGTCGGCCCGGCTCGTGGCGGGGCCACGTCCGGCGGGGGCCCAGGAGTACTCGGCCGGCCCCGAGCGGCCCAGCGACATCATGTAGGCCGTGAGCGCCCGCGCCTCCGCTTCGCTCACGGTGGCCGGCATCACGCTGCCAGGTGATACCGAGGCCGGGTCGAGGAAGTGTCGGCTCAGCCAGCCCTCTACGTTTCGCGGGGCGTTGGAACCGATGGTAGAAAAATCAAAATCGTGGATCACGCTGTCGCCCACGTCGCTCAGGTCGGGGCCGCGCCTTCCGCCCCTGCCGTCTATGGCGTGGCAGCCCATGCAGCCCTGCTCGTTGAACAGCTGGCGTCCGCGCGAGAGCAACAGCGCGTTCTCGTTGCTGCCACGATCGGCCCGCGTCATCAGCCCGGCGTCGCCGTGCAGGTCGGGTTCGAGGTGGCAGCGGCTGCACCTCGCTCGCAGGTGCTCGGTCGCCAGCATGGGCCGCTCCCAGTGAGCCACGCGGCCGTGTGCGTCGTCGGTTTCAGTGGCACGGCCCTGGCCCTGGTGGCAGACGGTGCAGCCGAACTTTTCTGGTGGGTGAAACTCCACGTGGCGGCCCGGGTGGGCGGCGAAGGGCCGGGGTTGGTCGGCCATGCGCGGGTCTTCGAGGCCCGCGTGGCAGGTTATGCAGCGGTCGGCTACGTCCAGCCGTGGTAGGTAGTTCTGCTGTATCTCCACGCGAAAGCCTGCCGCCGCCTGCTTGCCCGCGTCGTCGGTGGCCATCTCGTTGAGCAACAGGGCGTAGCGACTGCGCAGTCGGTACCAGTCGGCGAAGCGGTTTTCCTGGAGCGCGGCCACTACCAGCGTGGCGATGGTGGCGAGGCTGGTGACGAGCAGCGCCACCTTCATGCGTCGGTCGCTGCGGCGGGTCCTTGGGTCGAGCTCAGCCATATAGTCAGTGCACCGGCCAGTGGGAGCGGCTCCAGTAAAAATCCCAGTTTGGACCGCGCAACTCCATGCCGACGTAGGTCATCACGACGAAGCCGGCCACGAAGCAGGTAAACAGGGCGATGGCGCCCAGTCGTGTTGAGCCGGTGTTGCGCAGTATGACCAGCGACCAGGCGGCGTAGCCCAGCGTGAGCAGCGAGCCGGGGTTGACGAAGATGATGACGATCTGAGGTATGCCGGGGAACCAGTTGCGCAGCCAGCCGAAGTTAACCGGTATGGCCACCCAGGCCACGGCCAGCAGCACCGCGAAGGCGAGGCTCTGCAGGGCGATCTTGCGCCCGGCACGCCCGCTCATGTAGACCCCGGCCGGTTCTGCTTCGCGGTCCAGGTAGGGAATCAACGCCAGGCCGACCATGGCGACAGCGGGTATTACCAGTCCTCCCATGAAGGCCGAGTACGAGACCATTTCCTGCAGGCCGAGGAAGTACCACGGCGCCTTGGCCGGGTTCTCGGGTACGTTGGGGTTGGCGATTTCCTTGAGCGGAGCGTCGTACAGCACTCCCAGTACCAGGCAGGCCAGCGTACAGAGCATGAACACGACCAGCTCGCCCCTGAGCAGGTAGGGCCAGGTGGCGACGGTGTCGCCCGGCTCGTTGTCGGTGGCCGCCGAGCGGTCGCGTACAACCGCCATCAGCGACCAGGTCTTGTCGTTTTCGCCACCCGGTGGCGGCACGAGGTCGGGTGCCTGCCCGACAGCCCCGCTGGTCTGCTCGGCTTGCGGTCGGCCCAGGCCTCCGTCCTTGCGTATGCGCCAGAAGTGAACAGAGGCCAGCATTACCAGGACGATGGGCAGCAGCATTACGTGCAGCAGGTAGAAACGCGTGAGCGCGTCCTGCCCGACTTCACCGGCACCGAGTAACAGCTCTTTCTGTAAGCCGCCCGGGTCGAACCATTGGGTAATTCCCAGCGCATCGGTCAACTCTCTTGGCGAGGAGGCTATGTTGGCGCCTATGGTGATCGCCCAGTAGGCCAACTGGTCCCAGGGCAGGAGGTAGCCGGTGAACGACAGCGCCAGGGTGACGACGAATAGAGCCATGCCCAGTAACCAGTTGAACTCGCGCGGGGCCTTGTAGCTGGCGGTGTAGAACACCCTGCACATGTGCAGCATGACCACGATGACCATCAGGTGCGCGCCCCAGCGGTGGACGTTGCGTATCAGCCGGCCCGAGGGAACCACGTAGTGGATGTCCTTCATGCTGTTGTAGGCCAGCTCGGTTGACGGGGTGTAGTAGACCATCAGCAGGATGCCGGTGACCAGCAGTATGATGAAGAACGAAAGCGCGGCGATGCCCAGGCCGAAGGTCGCCGTCAATCCCAGCGTGCGAACGTGCACGCGGGTGGGGTGCAGGTGCAGGAACAGGCTTGAGAACACTGCCTGCGACCTGCCGCGTTCGGAGCGCGGACGGCCGTGGCGGAAAATCGAGTAGCTGAGCGTGTCGGGGAGACGGCGCAGGTTGGCTAGGAAAGCAGCCAGGCCACGCTTCTGGTCGAACCGTTTCATACCCGCCACTGCTTCAGGCCCTGAACCAGGTGCCCGCGGGCACTTCGCGGCCGGAGTCGACCGTGAGTCGTCCGTCGATGCTGCGGCTGACCTCGAGCCAGCGCAGCCCGCGCGGCGCCGGTCCGGCTACCACCGAGCCGTCCTTGGCAAAAGAAGAGCCGTGGCAAGGGCAGGCGAACCCCGTTTCGCTGCGATCGACGATGCAGCCGAGGTGGGTGCACACCATGGATATGGCCGCGAAACCTTCCCGGCGTGACACCAGCAGGACGTTCTTGTCGGGAACAACCTGCATGCTGCCCACCGGGTAGTCCCGGCTGCGGCCGATCCTGAACCTGCGCGATGTTTCGGGCAACACGCGGGGGTTGGGCAGGCGTACCATGCCCGCCAAGGAGCCGAGCACGGCCAGTGCCGCGGTCCACCAGCCGGCAAGGCCGAGGAAGTCCCTGCGGGCAATGGGTTCGGGTTCAAGTCGTCCCGCCACTTGTTTCCTCCTGCCGCGGAGCAGGTTCTACCTGCACCGGTTCTCGCTTGAACACGTAGCGTTCCATGGTTATCGCGCCTTCGGGGCAGCGCTGGGCGCAGAGCGCGCAGCGTATGCAGGCGCTTTCGTCCTTGATCAGTGCCGAGGCTTCGGTTGCGGGTAGCTGGCCCAGGCGATCGTGGACGGTGGCGGTGAGGCCTGCGTTGCCCTGGAGCCTTTCTATGCCGACGATGCGCAGGCAGTCCGACGGGCATACGTCTACGCACCCACCGCAGAGGATGCACGTGCTGCCGTTGAAAATTGTGTTGACACCGCAGTCGAGGCAGCGCGAGGCTTCGCGGCGTGCCTGCGCGTGGTCGAAACCCAGGTCCACTTCGGCAGACTGCGACAGGCTGCGTTGCCCGGCGGTGACCACTGGCGGGTCGCAGCGGCTTATTGATTCGTAGCCCTGCTCACGTTGATAGTCGGCCAGCACGATGTGCAGTTCGGTGTCGTGAACGCCGAGCTCGCGACCCGAGATGTCATGGTAGATAGAGCGCGCAGTTCGCTTGCCCGACGCTACGGCGTCGATGAGCAGGCGGGGGCCGTAGGCCAGGTCGCCGGCTACGTAGATGCCCTGCGTTCTGCTGCGGCCGCTGTCGGCGTCGCAGGGCAGCAGGCCGCGCTCATCGAGTTCTATGCCGTCGCGTTCGGGATCAATGAACGACAAGTCCACGGCCTGCCCGGCGGCGACGATGACAGTGTCGCAGGCTATGGTAACGGTGTCCGCGGCGTCGAAACTGGGAGAGAAACGGCCCTCGGAGTCGAAGCAGCTCGTGCAGCGCAGCATGGTGATGGCCGTTATGAACCCTTGCTCGTCCCGGTGTATCTCGCCCGGACCCAGTCCGTTGTGGCGCACGATTCCTTCCTCGGCTCCCTCTATGATTTCGACATCGTCGGCGGGCATTTCTTCCAGCGACTCGAGTGAGCACAGGTGGATCTCGGAGAAACGCTGCTGTCTCAGCGCGGTACGCGCGGCGTCGAGGCTGGTCTGCCTGACCACGGTGCGGCCCACGTCGTAGGCTACGTTACCGCCGCCTATGACAACGATGCGGTGGCCCAGCCGGGTCGTGTTGCCGAGCGCGACATCGCGCAGGAACTCAACGCCGCCGAGCACGCCTGGCCCTTTTGAACCCGGAAAATCCAGCATGCGGGAGCGCTTGGCTCCCACCGAAAGCAGCACCGCGTCGTGGCGCTGCCTGAGCTCGGCTACGCTCACGTCGCTGCCCACGCGGCAGCCGGTCATGGCGCGCACGCCCAGTTCTTCTATGACGGCTACCTCGGCGCGGATGAGGTCGCGCGGCAGTCGGTACTCGGGTATTCCCAGCGCGAGCATGCCGGCGAGTACGGGTTCGCTTTCGTACACGGTTACCTCGAAGCCCAGCAGCGCCAGGTCGTGAGCGGCAGCGAGACCCGCTGGACCGCCCCCGACTATCCCCACCGACTTGCCGGTGACTGGTGTGACCTCGCCGCGCGAGATCGAGCGCAGCAGCGGCAGGAGTTCTTCGCGGCCCTCGCAGTCGTGCTCGCTGTTGCGGGCGGCGCTGCTGCGCAGGAAGTCAACCAGGTCGCCACCGTAGGAGTGATGGGTGAGAAAACTGTCGCAGGCAAAGCGCTTGAGCGCCCGGATGGCCACCGGCTTGTCAATCTCGCCGCGGCGGCAGGCTTTCTCGCAGGGAGCGCCGCAGACCCGTCCACAGATCGAGGCCAAGGGGTTGGGGCCGCGGGCTATGAGGTAGGCCTGTTCCAGCTCGCCGCTTGCTATGGCCCGCACGTAGCCGCGCGCGTCGGTGCCCACCGGGCAGGCGGACTGGCACTTCACCTGTTCTTTCCAGTACCCGTTGAGGGGTACTCTTGTGTTGATTGCTTGCACTTTGCGCCGCGAGACCGCATGCCGCGCGCCGCGGTCGACCGGCGGCCGATCGCGGGGGCGACAGGCGGTGGCAGCAAGCCCTGTGCCACAGGGCGCAGCCGGGTCCGGCCCCAGCGATAGCAAACAGAATGGGGCTTTGCACGCATAGGAAAGGCAGGCAAACAGCGGTCGGATTCCGCCTTGTGCCAAGCAAACGGTTTTGTATTCCCAGTATTGAGAAAATGAAACGTGGCCGGCTGGAGCCAGGCTCCGCCCCCGGCCAACTCGCTGGCAAGCTCCCTACTTGCGCAGGCGGGCCCAGGCGTCGCGCAGGGTGACCGTGCGGTTGAACACCGGCAGGTCTGCCGTGGAGTCGGGGTCGAGGCAGAAGTAGCCCTTGCGCTCGAACTGGCAGGTCACTCCGGCCTTGAGGTCGGCGGCCGCTGGTTCCAATCGGCTTTGGCTGAGTTCCAGCAGCGAGTCGGGGTTGATGGCGTCGCCAATCTTGTTGCCGTCTTTGCCGCTGGCAGCGACCTGGGCCAGCGGGTTTTCGGCCGTGAACAGCCGGTCGTACAGGCGCACGCGGGCAGGCACCGACTGCTCGGCCGATACCCAGTGCAGGGTGGCCTTCACCTTGCGGCCATCGGGCGAGTCGCCGCCCCTGGTAGCCGGGTCGTAGCTGCACAGCAACTCGATGACCTCGCCCTCGTCGTTCTTGACGACCTCGTTGCAAGTAACAAAGTAGGCGTAGCGAAGGCGTACTTCGCGGCCGGGCGAGAGGCGAAAAAACTTGCGCGGCGGGTCTTCCATGAAGTCCTCGCGTTCGACGTAGAGGCTGCCGCTGAAGGGCAGCTCGCGCGTTCCGGCCGACTCGTCCTCGGGATTGTTGATGGCCGTGAGTTGCTCGACCTTACCCTCGGGCCAGTTGGTGATAGTGAGCTTCAAGGGGTCGAGCACGCCCATCAGTCGAGTAGCGCTGCTGTTGAGCTCCTGCCGCAGCTCGTGCTCGAGTTGCTCGTACTGCACCGTGTTGTCGCTGCGGGTCACGCCAACGCCGAGGCAGAAGTTCCGTATGGCCGCCGGCGGGTAGCCGCGCCTGCGCATGCCCGAGAGCGTGGGCATGCGTGGGTCGTCCCAGCCCGACACCTTGCCCTCTTCTACCAGGCCGCGCAGCACGCGCTTGCTCATCACGGTGTGGGTCAGGTTGAGGCGCGCAAACTCGATCTGTTGCGGGTGACACTCGCTGTCAAGAGCGTCGAGCACCCAGTCGTACAGCGCCTTGTTATCGGCAAATTCAAGCGTGCACAGCGAGTGGGTGATGCCTTCAAAGGAGTCGCTCAGGCAGTGGGCGAGGTCGTACATGGGGTACACGCACCAGTCGTCGCCGGTGCGGTGGTGGCTGGCGCGCTGTATTCGGTAGAGCACCGGGTCGCGCATGACGATGCGCGGGCTGGCCATGTCGATGCGTGCCCGGAGAGTGTGGCTGCCTGCTTCGAATTCGCCTGCGCGCATGCGTCGGAAAAGATCGAGGCTTTCCTCGGCCGAGCGCTCGCGCCAGGGGCTGTCGCTGCCCGGACGGGTCAGCGTGCCGCGCTGCTCTCTTACCTGCTCGGCAGACAGCTCGCATACGTAGGCTCGGCCTCGGCGCACGAGCTCCTCGGCGCAGTCATACAGGCGCTGGTAGTAGTCCGACGCAAAGTACAGGTGTTGGCCCCAGTCGAAGCCCAGCCAGGCTATGTCGGCCTTGATGGAATCAACGTACTCCGTGTCCTCGGCGCTCGGGTTTGTGTCGTCGAACCTGAGGTGGCAACGGCCACCGAACTCGCCGGCCAGGCCAAAATTGAGGCAGATGGATTTCGCGTGGCCGATGTGGAGATAGCCGTTTGGTTCGGGCGGAAAACGCGTGACGATCTCGTCGTGCCTGCCTTCGGCGAGCTCCTTGTCTATGAGCTTGCGGACAAAGTCGCGCGGCTTATCGGCCTTGTCTTCGCTGCTACCCATCGGCCCATTAAAGGGGGATACGGGCCTATTAGCAAAAAAGTAAGGGGGAGGTCTTTGAGCCTCGCTGCCTTTGCGCCCGGCGCTCGCCTATCCCGCTTGGAGAGCGGCGAGGATCCTGTGGGCGTGCTGTTCGTAGTAGACAGCACCGCAGGCATGAAAGCGGCCCGCGGCCAGCTCCAGTAGTTCGGTCGCCGAACGCGTACGCCCGGTTTTGATTTTCAACTCGGCCAGGGCCACGGCAGCGTGGGACGCCACGAGCGGCGCGCGCATGCTCAAGGCTGACTCCAGTGCGCGTTGCAGGTAGCCCTCGGCCGCTTCGAAGTCGCCGGTCGTTGTTGCCAGCTGTCCCAGCCTGAGCGTCACCGGCCCGGTGTAGTCTACGCCCACCCCCGTGCAGACGTGGCTGTCGGCCCAGGGCTCCAGGATGGTGGCGATCCTGCGGGCTCCATCGACGTCTTCGAGCGCCGTGGCGAGGTCGGCCAGCGCCGCTATGGTAGCCAGCCATACCATGTCTACGGGCAAGTCATTCATCCCGTCCATCAGCTCGTGGTAGTAGGGTTCGGCTTCGGCGGTGCGGTCGAGTTCGACGAGCAACAAGGCCAGGCTCGACTTGACGGGAACCAGCTCGGGCCTGTTTGCCAGGATATCGCGCAGTGGTTGTTCGAGTTCGGCTTGTTGCCCCCGGCAGCGCCAGATGCCGAACACGTGCACCTGGTACTTGAGCGTGGCTGTCGAGGCATCCACCTTGAGGCCGTAGTCCAGCTCGGACTCGGCCCAGCGCAGGGCCTGCTCGAGGTCACCGTCGAGCATCGCGCGCAGGGACCGGGCACTGTCGGCACGCCAGCGAGCCCATGGCTGACCGGTCCTTCGCGCCAGCTCCTCGATGCTTTCCATCTCGGCTTCGGCTTTTTCGCGGGAGCCCATTTCCAACAAGGTGCCGGCGCGGGCCGTGCGGCCAACTACTTCCATCATCCAGTCTTTTCTCCGCGCCGCGAGAAGGATGAGCCGCTCAGAGGTGTCCAGTCGCGCGGAGGAGTCGGCCGGACCCCACAACACCCACAGTCTCGAAGCCAGTGCCTGTATGAGCACATCGGTGTTTCCCAGTGCCTCGGCTTCGGCCACAGCGCTTTCGCTCAGCTTCCCGGCTTCGGGGTCGCTGGCGGCACCCAGCATCATGGCCAATCGCGATATCAACATAACCCTGATCTTTGACGAGCCTTGGTCGAGCGCTTCGAGTGCTTCGCGCAGCATGGCAAGGGCCTTCGGGTTGCCACCCGAGGGTGCTTGCCAGGAGGCGGTGTAGCCGTAGCCCAGGGACGCGCGGGCGAGCGAGAGGGTGTCGCCGTTATCGCGTGCGGCGGCCGCCGCCTCGACAAAAAGCGCGTCGGCCTTTTTCGATTCGCCCATGAGGCGATAGCATTCGGCCTGGGCCAGTCCGTATAAAAGGTTGGCCCGATCGTCGGCGTCGATGGCAGACTGCAGATAGGCTACCGCGTTTTCGTAGGCAGTCGATGCCATGGCTTCGCGCGCCGCCTGCTCCAGGCTCCACACGAGCTTGTCTCGGTCAGCCAGGCTACCGCTATCCTGGAACTGGCCCGCGATTGCGGCAGCGCTTACCGGCTCGCCGGCGGTAGCGCGCTCGTACAGGGTGGTCGCCACGGCCAGGTGTAACTTGCGGCGGATCTCCTTGTCTATGTCGTCGTAGAATGCGTCGCGCATTATCGCGTGGGAAAAACTCCAGCCCGGCAAGCCCTCTTCGTCGGGCACGACAAGTTCGGCCTCGTTGGCCTTGGCGATAGCCTCGGCCACCACTGCGGGGGCGTCGCTGCCCTTCAGCAGCCCCGAGGCCTTGCAGACCGAGGCCAGCATCTCGCGGTTAAACCCCTGGCCAATTACAGCGGCTGTCCCGAGTATCTTGCGATGCAGTTCGCTGCTCCCTCCCATGCGCGACACGAGTACGCGCCGCAGGCTCACCGGGGTCTTGAGGTCCAGGGAGGCCAGGCGATCAACCCTCTGCGCCTGCCCCGATCCGGGCTTGAGCAGTTCGGTAATATAAAGGGGATTGCCGCCGGTGTAGCGGTCGATCAGCTCCACCTGGGCCGGCCCGGCGTGCCGCCCGGTCAGCGATGAGACCAGCAAACCGATTTCCTGCTTGCCCAGCCCCTGCAGCTTGAGATCTACTATCGGGTCGGGGAGGACGGCCCTCCATGGACTACCCTCGGCACGCTCCCTGCCCACCAACAGCACCATGAGTTGTCCTGGAAGCCGAGCGCGTAGCAGATGGCGCAGCAGGTATCCCGACGCGGGGTCGGCTCCCTGGGCGTCGTCGATGACCATGAGCAGCGGGGAGTGTCGCAGCAGGTCGGTGAGAAGGGAGGTCACGGCTTCGAACAGGGCCACGCGGGCGTCGGTCGTGGTGGAGGGGGTAGAGCGGGAGGGGGAGCCATTGGCCGATCCGCCTACCCAGCCAGGGGCGATGCGTTCGATCAGCGAGTCGGGCCCGCGGTGTTTCGCGGCCAGGTCATCGAGCCCGGGCGGGAGCGAAGAAAGCAGGCGACTCCATATGAGAAAAGGCGGCCCGTTCTGACCTGCCCAGCAGCAGGCGCGCCAGACCATTGCGCCGCGGTCGTTGGCGCCGTCGGCAAAGCGCGCCGCGAGCGAGGTCTTGCCCATGCCCGCGGGGCCGACCAGGTAGCCTACGCCGGCGCCGTTATTATTGGCCAGGGCTTCGTCGAGTTGCGACAGCTCCCTGCTGCGGCCCACGAAGGTCGTGCCGGCGCCAGCCGGAGCGGCCGGCGATTGTTTGCGATTGTCGGCCATTGGTCAGAGCTCTTCGTCCGGTTGTAGCGCCGAGGCAGGGCTGTTGGTAGTAACCACCATCGCTGGCAAGGATCTGGTGCTCACTGTCCCGCGATCAGTTGCACCGACACGCGGCGCAGTTGCCTCGGGCCGTCCAGCTCCACCAGCATCAGTGCCTGCCAGGTGCCGAGCAGCAGCTCGCCGTCTACGACCGGCACGGTTTCGGACGGGCCCAGCATCGAGGCGAGGATGTGAGACTGGGCATTGTTGTCTACGCGGTCGTGCAACCAGTTGTCGTGTTCGGCCACGGCCGTGTCGAGTGCGCGCAACAGGTCGACGCCGATGTTGGGGTCGTCGTTTTCGTTGATGATGACGGCCGCCGTGGCGCCCAGCACCATCACGTGGCACAGCCCGTTGGTTACCCCGCTGTCGCGCACTGCCTCCCGCACCGCGCCAGTCAGGTCCAGGCATTCTTTGTGGGCGTTTGTAGAGACGCTGAGTAGGACCGCGGGCATGGGCCGACAGTTTGCGCCGGTTGGCGGCCGGTTCCAAGCGGGCGCCCGGCCGCGCGGCTGAAAAAGAAACGGGGGGGGGTCAGCCGATGGGAGGAAAGCCACCCGGGAATGGGCCACCGGGCACCTGGCCACCGGGCACCTGGCCACCGGGCACCTGGCCACCGGGCACCTGGCCACCGCCACCGGGTGAAGGTCCGACAGGCGGCGCAGGGGGCACTGCAGGCACGGTGGTCGTGGTGACAGGCACCGTGGTCGTGGTTACTGGCACCGTGGTCGTGGTGACAGGCACGGTGGTCGTGGTTACATTATCGTCATAGCCGTCGTCGTCGCAGTCCTCATCTTCGTCGAGGATACCGTCGTCATCGTCGTCCGCGTCGTCCTCGTCTGGTACGCCGTCACCGTCATCGTCTTCGTCCACATGGTCGGGGCTGCCGTCGTTGTCGGTGTCCTCGCTGCGTACCTTGCGGGCCAGCAGTTCGCAGCCGTCGCTCTCGAGCTTGATTTCGACGTGTTCGCCGCCGTTGTGGGCTACCCGCCACGCCAGCTCTTCGCAGCTGTCGGCGCCCTTGAAGCGCGTGGCCGAAGTCAACACTACCTCTATGCACAGCACCCGCAGAAAACCGTCGGTACTTGCCACCGGGCACTGAATTGACTCCACCGGCCCCGAAAGGCTGGCGTCGAGTTCGTCTGTCGGGTCGAGGTCGTACCCATCGACGTACCCATCGTCGTCGCTGTCCGGGTTCGTGGGGTCGCTGCCCAGCTCGACTTCCTCACCGTCTTCCAGCCCGTCATCGTCGCTGTCCGGGTCAAGAGGATCGCAACCCAACTCCAGTTCGTCGCCGTCGTCGAGGCCATCGTCATCGCTGTCCTTGTTCTTCGGGTCTGTGCCGAGCTCCTTCTTTTCGAGGCAGTTACTGAGTCCGTCCTGGTCGCGATCGTAGCGCCCTTTTCGTTCGGTCAGCTCCTGTTGCTCCTCGCAGCTCGCCGATGCGGGCAGGGCTGTGATCGGGGCCAGCAGCAGGGCTACGGTGGCTGCGAAGGTGGCGAGAATAGCGTTAATATTTTGTCGATACGTCATGGTGTTTACTCCTTTTTCTGCGCCCCCCGGGGGCCAGGTCGCTGTTGTCGCGGCAAAACAACCGAACTGCAGAGGCGGGGGCGGGCTGGGGAGGTTGAATGCAAGCGGTGTGCCGATATGGGCAGCACGCGGGGAAAGGGCGGAGAGCATCCGTCCTTGAGGACTGGTTACACGCCTGGTGCCGGTCAGCCCTGTAGCTCGCCGGTGGCTACGCGCAGAGCCCAGCGGTAGTCGGGCTTGCCGCTGGGCGCCCGCTCCACGGTCTCCACCAGGTGAAGTTCGCGCGGCAGCTTGTAGCCGGCGATGCGGCTGCGACAATGTTCCTGCAGCGACTCGAGGGTGAGCTCGCGATTTTTGCGGGCTTGCACGACCGCGGCCACGCGGTTGCCCCAGCGCTCATCGGGTACGCCGACCACCACGCAGTCAAAAGCGTCGGGGTGCGACTTGACCGCCGCCTCGACTTCCTCGGGGTAGATCTTTTCGCCACCCGAGTTGATCGACACCGAGCCTCTACCGAGCAGCGTGATGGTCCCGTCTTCTTCGAGCGTGGCCCAGTCGCCGGGCATCGAGTAACGCCGGCCGTCGGCACCGGTTATGAAGGTTTCGGCCGACTTGGCCGGGTCCTTGTAATACTCGAGCGGAATGTCGCCGCTGCGCGCTACCTTGCCTACCTCTCCCGAACCGGCCACGACCGGCTCGAGAGTTTCGGGGTTGAGCACGGTCGCGTCGCGGCCGGCCTGTACGGTGGGGCCGCCGCCCTTCATGGCGGTATTGCCCTTGGTGATCATGGCCATTCCGTTGTTGCCTGATTCGGACGAGCCGATGCTGTCTATGATTATGAGGCCAGGAAAGCGTTCGAAGAACGCGTCCTTCACCGTGGGCGAAAATACCGCGGCGGTGCTCACCAGCACGAACAGCGAGGAGCTGTCGTGGCGGGCGACCTCGGGCTGCTCGAGAGCTTCGACCAGCGGGCGGCCCATGGCGTCGCCGGTGATCATGATGGTGTCCACCTTCTGCTCGGCCACCAGTCGCCAGACCTCGGCCGGGTCGAAGCGTGCCATAAGCACCACCTTGCGGCCCAGGAAGGACCCCCCCATGACCGACCACTGCGTGGCCCCGTGCATGAGCGGCGCGATGGGCAGTTGCACCGAGCGGCCGGCGTCGGCCTGGGCGCGCTTGACCATGTCGCCCGGGTGGGTCGCCCGCACGCCGGTCTGCGGGTCGTTGCCGCCGCCCAGTGCGAAGAACACGTCCTCGTGCCGCCACACCACGCCCTTGGGCATTCCCGTGGTGCCGCCGGTGTAAAGAATATAGTGATCGTCGGCCGACCTCGGGCCGAAGTCGCGTTCGGGCGAACCGCTGAGCATGGCTGCTTCGTAGTCCACCGGGGGAGGCGACAGCAGCCCGGTGTCGGCGTCGGAGCCGTCGTCCACAACAACCGTGAATCGCAGGTCGGGCAGCGAGTCGATCACGGCCGCCACCCGGGGCGTAAACTCGCGCGCGAAGACAAGCCCTACGAGGTCGGCGTTCTCGAACAGGTAGGCCAGTTCGTCTTCGACGTAGCGGTAGTTGATGTTGATCCATACCGCGCGGACCTTGAACACTGCCCACAGGGTTTCGACCCACTCCAGCGAGTTGTAGGCGTATATGCCCACGTGGTCGCCCGGCTGCACGCCCTGCTCGATGAGGAAGTGCGCCAGGCGGTTGGCGCGCTGTTCCATCTCGGCGTAGCTGCAACTGCGGCCGTCTACCTGCAGGTAGTCGCTGTCGCCGAAGTGGTCGACGGTGTTCTCAAAAAGATCGGCCAGGTTGAATTCCACGGCTCGTGCTCCCCCGGCGCTCGGCGCCGATCAGTAGATTACCTTTTCTTCGACCAGGCGGGCGTACTCGGCCTCGTCCATGCCCAGGGTGTCGACAAACACGCGGTGGTTGTCCTGCCCCATTGCCGGACCCGGCTTGACTACTACCCGGCTGCTGCCCATTTTTACATAACTGCCGTAAATCGTTTCGTTGAAGCCCAGCGGATGGGTGACCTCGATGAAGGTATCGCGTGCTTTCCAGTGTGGGTCGGTGAGCAGGTCGCCCACGTTGAGCACCGGCGTGGCGGCTACTCCAACCGCCTGCAGGCGCTCAACGAGCTCGCGGTCGCCGCAGCCGGCCGTCCACGCACCCAGCTGCTCGTGCAGCCTGTCTAGATCTTCCAAGCGACCCGCGCTGCTCTCGTAGCGTTCTTCGGCGGCCCAGTCGGGGTCGCCCATGGCCCCGGTGAGTGCGCGCCACTCGAGGTCGTTGCTCACGGCGATGGCTATCCAGCGGTCTTCGCCGGCGCAGGGGAACACCCCGTGCGGCGCGGCTGCAGCCGTAGGGTGGCGGTTGCCCAGCGGGCCGGCCACGCGGCCGTTGAGTTCAAAGTCCATGTAAGCGGGGCCCACCAACTGCATGGCGGCTTCCTGCTGCGAGTAGTCAACGTGCTGTCCTTCGCCGCTGCTGCGTCGCCAGGCGAGCGCGGCCAGTATGGCGTAGGCACCCAGTATGCCGTTCATGGGGTCGCAGAAGGCGTTCTCCATGGGCACCGGCGGACCATCGGCGTATCCGTTGAGACTGTCCAGGCCGGTGAGGCTCGACAGGCTCATGCCGTAGGTGCGCACGTCCTTGAGCGGGCCGTACTGCCCGGCGGCGGGCATCGAGAACAGGATCACGTCTTCGCGCACGCGCTTGAGTTCGTCGTAACCCAGCCCGAGGCGTTGCATGACGCCGGGGCCGAAGTTTTCGATCACCACGTCGCAGCTGGCCACCAGCTCGCGCGCCAGCTCCAGTCCACGCTCCTGCTTGAGGTCGAGTGTAACGCTGCCGTTGCCGGCCCAGCAGGCGTGGTTCGAAAGACTGCGATCGGGGCTGGCTTCGCCATCGGCAAAAGGAGGCAGCGTGCGAGTGAGGTCAACGCGGGTGCGCGACTCGACCTTTATGACATCAGCACCCAGGAAGGCCAGGGTCTGCCCGGTCACCGGCCCCGCCCACACCCAGCCGAAATTGGCCACGCGCAGCCCTTCGAGCGGCAGGCGTCCGCTGTCCGTGGGAGTCGCGGCGTCCGGAGCCGAGGCATCCGGAGTCGCGGCACGGGGAGCGGCGGCTGCGAGGATTTCGTCGTGGTGCTCACCGAGCAGCGGCGCCGCGGTCACGGCGCCACCGGGGCAGGCCGGCAGCTTGAAGGGTGCCCCCAGCGTGGTTACGCGTCCGAGCTCGGCGTGTTCGAGTTCGACCATGAAGCCGCGCTCGCGCAGGTGCTCGTGGCGGGCCGCTTCGGCCACCGTGAACACGGCCGTAACCGGCGCGCCCACGGCCTGGCAGCGGTCCATCAACTCGAACTTGCCCTGCTGGATGGTCCACTCTTCGAGCATGGAGTAGATGAGGTCGGAGTTCTGCGCCCTGGTGAACATGTCCTGGAAAATTTCGAGCTGCGCCCAGTCGGGGTTGCCCATGACCTCGACCAGCCCGTTCCACTGCGCGGCCTCCAGCGCTAGCACCCAGGCGTGACCGTCCTTGCAGGGCATGATCGTGGCGGGCGCGGCCAGCGACATGCCCACGCCGGTTCTCGAGTCGAAGACGCCGTCCTGTGCCAGCGCGCCTATGTTCTGGCCGCCGGTGAAGGTGGCCGCGATCGCCTCGGCCGAAGACACGTCGAGCTGCTGTCCACTACCCACCTTGTCGCGTCCCAGGGTGGCGGCCAGTCCCCAGGCCGCGCCCGTAATGGCCCCGTAGAAGTCGGCGGCAAAGGTTCCGATCTCGAGCGGGGCCTGGTCAGGCTTTCCACAGTAACGACTGCCCGCGCCCGTCATGTGCCAGGCGTTAAGATCGACGGCCTTCCACTCGGCGGCCGGCCCGGTCTGCCCCAGCGGGGTGATCGAGACCACGACCAGTTGCGGGTTTACGGCCGCGAGGGCGGCGTAGTCGATGCCGAGCTCGCGTTTCTTCGCGGGCGACTGGTTCTCGACGAGCATGTCGGCCGTGCGCAACAGGTCGAAGAAGAGTTCGAGACCTTCGCCGCTGTCGAGGTCGAGCACGACGCTGCGCTTGTTGCTGTTCAGAAAAAAGAACAACCCGCTTTTCTCGGGGTGGGCTTCGTCACCCGGAAAAGGCCCCAGCGCACGGGCCGGGTCGCCACCCGGGGGCTCCACCTTGACGACGTCGGCGCCGTAGTCGGCCAGCAGCTTGGCGCAGAAGGGTGCAGAGACGCCTTCGCCAAGCTCGATTACGCGAATTTCCGAAAGGGCTTCCTTGCTCATCGTGAATTGGACATCGGCGCCCGGCGGGCACCGTGAGCCGCGAATATAGGGGGTATACAGCATGCTGTCCAGCAGAATAGAACTTGTTCTATTCCAGTTACCCGGCTAGGTTCCCCGGTGTCGGGGCGTCCGTTCGCGACCCCGCGGGAGTGAGCTTTCAGACATGCCAAAGAACCCCCTGCACACGAAATTATGCGATATGCTCGAGATCGAGTTTCCGGTGATGGCCTTCACCCACTGCAAGGACGTGGTGGTGGCGGTTGTCAACGCGGGTGGTTTTGCCTGCCTGGGCGAGGCCATGCATCCGCCCGACCGCATCAGCCAGGACATCAACTGGATACGCGAGCGCGTGGGCGGCAAGCCCTTCGGCGTTGACCTCGTACTGCCGTCGTCGGCGCCGCCGGCGGGTACCGTGGACAAGCTGCACGAGGGCATTCCGGACGACTACTGGGCCTACGCCCGCAGCATTCTTGATAAGTACGACGTTCCCCCACCCAAGGCCGAGCAGGACCTGCACACCTGGGGCGGGCTCAACCAGGAGATCGCCCGCGAACAGATGGACGTGGTGCTGGAAGAAAAAGCACCTGTGTTCTGCTCGGGGCTGGGAAGCCCGCACTTCATGGTCGAGGCGGCGCACGAGCGTGGCATGAAGGTGATGGGGCTGGTGGGTAAGAAACGCCAGGCCGTGCGCGAGCTCGAGGCCGGTGTCGACGCGATCATCGCCCAGGGCTACGACGCCGCCGGCCACACCGGGCCCATAGGCACCTTCTCGGTGGTTCCCGAGGTTGTGTCGGTGGCAGGCGACACGCCGGTGGTCGCTGCGGGTGGAATATCCACTGGTCAGCACCTGGCCGCTGCACTCTGCCTGGGCGCCGCCGGTGTGTGGACCGGGTCGATGTGGCTGTGCTCGCGCGAGTCGGACACCGACATGGTCATGAAAGAAAAACTCCTGGCCGCCGACGCCGACAGCACGGTTTACTCCAGCAGCATTTCGGGATTCTCGATGCGCGTGACGCGTTGCCCCTGGACCGACGAATGGGCCAAGGCCGACGCGCTCAAGCCGCTGCACTCTCCCTACCAGATGCTGCTCAGCTCGGAGTACATACAGGGTGCCAACGACCACCGCCGCGGCGATCTCATGACCGAGGCAGCCGGCCAGGGCATAGGCTTCGTGACCGAGATGAAGCCGGCGCGGCAGATGATGTTCGACATGGTCGAAGAGGCGCTCGAAACCTTTGAGAACCTCACAGGCGTGATGCCCGGGTAAGCGTGGCCGGTCCGAGCAACGAGATCCCCGGCCGCCGGGGCCTGGAACCATCGGCCGTCGACCGACGCGCCGAGTGCGAGGGCGGCGGGCCACTGCCGGGCACGCGCTGGGCGGCGCGCATGGAGTTCACCGGTCGCCTGACGGGCGAGTACGTGGACCACGGTGACCCGCCGTGGCGCTGGTACCTGATGGTCGATCTTGAGAAGAAGCCCGACCAGTGGGAGTGGAAAAGCGCGTGGTGCGAGTCGTCGAGCCTCTACTACGACGACGACAGCGGACCGCCGGGCGCCCTGTCGGGCAGCGCGCCCGGCAGGGCGCCATCGCCCGGTGCAGAAACTTCAGAGGGCAAGGATTAGCGACATGAGAGTTGTAGTGTGTGCAAGGGAGGTGCTCGACCCCGACGCGGTGAGCAACTACGTGCTCGAGGGCAAGCTCGAGATCGGCGAGGACGGACGCAGCGTGGTCAACGCGAGCATCCCCCGTCTCATGAACGCTTACGACGAGCAGGCACTCGAAGCGGCGCTGCGACTCAAGGACAACGACGAGTCGGTGACGGTAGACGTCGTGAGCCTCGGTAGCGATTCGGCCGACATACTCAAGCACGCCGCCGCCATGGGCGCCGACGGCATCTTTCATCTCGCTGCCGATCCCGCCGGTCTCGATTGCTCGGCCATAGGCCGACTGCTCGGCGCGTGGGTGGGCAGCAGCGGCGGGGCCCAGCTGGTTCTCTGTGGTCGCCAGGCCTCCGACGATGACCAGGGCGTGGTTCCGGCCGTGTTGGCCGAGGCGCTGTCGTTACCGCTGGTGACCATAGCCCGCGACGTGGCCGTGGCCGGCGACGGCTGGAGGGTGATACGCGCGACCCCCGACGGCGACGAGACCGTGCAGGTGGACTGCAGCGCGGTGGTCACCATATCCAACGAACTCGGGGACCCGCGGTACCCCACGATGTCGAACAAGATGAAGGCACGCCGGCGCACGGCCGAAACCGTGGAGCCCTCTTCGCTGGGACTGTCGGCCGATGAGCTGGCCCCCCGTGTCGTGATGACCAGCACTTCGGTGCCCGAGCTGCACGGCCAGTGCGAGTTCATAGAGGGCGGCAGTGTCGACGAGCAGGCCGCGGCCCTGGTCGCGCGCCTGCGCCAGGACGAGGCCATCGCCGGGGGGAGCGCCTGATGGCTTCGCGCGACGTAGTGCTGTTGAGCATCGACAGCGGCCGCGACGGGCTGCCGTCAAACGCGTTGCGACTCGCCGCCATGGGTCGGCGACTGGCCGACCAACGCGGTGGACAACTGCGCTGGCTGGTGCTGGGAGATCTTCCAACGCAACTGGCGACGCTGGCGGGCAGCTACGGTGTCACCGCTGTTGACCACGCCGACGATGACTCGCTCGGTGGCTGGGCCGGCGACGCGCAGGTGAACGCGGCGGCCAGCTATCTTGGCGACCGCCAGGGCGCGCTGCTGATCGCGGCCCAGACCTTTGACTCGCGCTGTATCGTGCCGCGCATCGCCGCGCGCCTGGGCTGCGGCGTTGTGATGAACGTGGTCGACCTCGACTCCGACGACGACGGCCTCTCGCTTACGGCTGCTGCTTATGGCGGTGACACGCGCTCGGGCTATCGTTTTGAAGGCGACGCCACCGCGGTGGTGGCGCTGGGCGACAACGTTGTCGACGCCGGTCCGGCCGGCTCGCAAGGAGAGGCACCGCTGGAGACCGTTTCGCTTGATTGTGGCGAGCCCGAGAGGGTGAGCGTGGTCGAGCGCGCGGTCACCGAGGGTCCGCGTCTCGAAGACGCCGAGGTCATAGTGGCCGGAGGTCGTGGGCTGCAGGACGCCGCCAACCTGGGGCTGGTAGAAGAGCTGGCCACCGCCCTGGGCGGCGTGGTGGGCGCGTCGAGGCCCATAGTAGACGACGGTTGGATAGACCGTTCGCAGCAGGTGGGGCTTACAGGAAGCATCACCAGGCCGCGCCTTTACATAGCCGCCGGTATTTCGGGCGCCAGCCAGCACATGGTCGGCTGCACTTCGGCCAAGACCCTGGTGGCCATCAACATAGACCCCGACGCGGCGGTGTTTCGCCAGTGCCGCTACGGGCTGGTGGGCGATTGCCTCGAGTTGTTGCCTGCCATTACCCGCGCGATCAAAGAAAGCTGAACCCCGGGAGGATTGACCATTGCCCCAAGCTACTCCAGTCGTAGAAGGATTGTTCACCGACACGGCCAACGGCCCGCGGCTTACCGGCTCGCGCTGCGCGGGCTGCGACATGCCCTACCTGCCCGTCTCGGCGCTGTGTCACAACCCCGACTGCGACGCTCCCGACCTGCAGCCGGCCGAGTTCGGTCCCTGGGGAGTCATCTGGAGTCTCGCGCGGCAGGACTACCCGCCGCCCGCGCCGGTCAAGTTCGATGAACCGTACCAGGCTTACGCCATGGCGGTGGTCGATCTCGACGACGGCCTGCGCGTGCTCGGCCGCGTGGCCACCGACGATCCCGAGTCGGTGGACGTGGGCCAGAGGGTAGAGTTGATCATAGACACGCTGGCCCACGATGAGGACGGCAAGGAACTCAGTACCTGGAAATTCAGGGTGGTAGAGCAGGGGGCGGGCGCTTGAGAGACGTAGCGGTAATCGGCCTCGGGATGCACCCCTGGGGTAAGTTCAAGGACAAGTCAGTCGGGGATCTCTGCCGGGTGGCGGTAGACCAGGCGCTGGCCGACGCGGGCGTGGCGTGGCGTGAGATCGAGGGCGTGGCTGCGGCCAGCTCGCGATTTTCAGGTGGCCGCGGCTGGGGCCTGAACGGCAATGACGTGGTCGATGATCTCGGCAACACCGGCGTGCCGGTCTACAACCTGTCGGCGGGCTGCGCCGCTGGCGGCAACGCGTTCAACGTGGGTTGGTCGATGGTTGCCAGCGGCATACACGACGTGATGCTGGTGGTGGGTGGCGAAAAAATGCCCAAGGGCTTTATACAGACTTCGGGCGTGGAGGAGGTCACCGACCCCGAGTACCTGCGCCAGGTCTGCGTGGGAATGCCGGGCCCGGCTTTCTGGGGCGCCATGTGTCGGCGCCGCATGGCCAAGCACGGCACCACCGAGGAGCAGTTGGCCAGGATAGCCGTCAAGGCCCACGCCAACTCGGTTCACAACAAGTGGGCGCGCTTTCGCAAGGAGTTCACCCTCGAGCAGGTGCTGGGCTCGGCCATGGTGAGTTACCCGCTGCGACTGTTCGAAATCTGCCCGGTGAGCGACGGCGCGGCTGCCGTGGTGATCTGCTCGGCCGACATCGCCCGCGCCAACAGCCGGCGCCCGGTGTGGGTGGCGGGCAGCGCGGTGGCGACCGCCCGCTTCGACGACGGCATTCCGCGAGGCCTGGCCGGCCCGGTGCCGGCGCACGGCGAGGCCTACCACAGCGAAGCCGCGCTGGCGGTAGAAAAAGCCATGGCCATGGCAGGTGTGAACCCCCCCGAGGTGGATTTCATGGAGCTGCAGGACAACACGGTCTTCTACGAGCTCAGTTTTCCCGAGGAGTGGGGCTTCTGTAAACCCGGCGAGGCCGAGGGATTGATGGAGGCTGGCGAGACCACCCCCACCGGCAGCATGCCGATCAATCCCAGTGGTGGCTTCCAGAGTTTTGGCGAGGCCACCACTGCCCAGGGTATATGGCAGGTCTGCGAGTTGGTGACCCAGTTGCGCGGGGATGGCGGTGGCCGCCAGGTGCCGGGGGCCGGGGTGGGGCTTGCCCAGGCGCTCGGACTGGGTGGCAATGGCAGCGCCGTGGTGATGAGAAGCGAGCTGTAACAGGCCCCTATGACTGCCGCCGGGAGAACAGGATAGTGACAGGACAGGCAACAGCAGCAAGTGGAAACTGGGATCACGAAGTCGACCTGCTCGTGGTGGGCAGCGGCGCCGGGGCGATGGTGGCGGCGATGGCCGCCCACGACGGTGGCGCGAGCACGCTGATCATCGAGAAGACCGACGAGTATGGCGGCAACTCGGCCATGTCGGGCGGTGCCATGTGGATTCCCTGCAACTCGATGATGAAGAAAGAAGGTGTGGCCGACTCGCGTGACGAGGCGCTGGCCTACCTCGAAGCCATTACCGGCGGCGTGGTGGCGCGTGAAAAACTCGAGACCTATGTCGACCGTGCGCCCGAGATGCTCGACTGGCTGCACGACAACACCCACCTGCGCATGGAGTGCATGCTGACCTACCCCGACTACTACGCCGACGCGCCTGGCGGCAAGTCGGGTGGCCGTGCGCTGGAGCCCGAGCACTTTGATGCCCGCCGGTTGGGCGACGACTTCTACCTCCTGCGCGAACCGGCGCTGCAGGAGCTGGTGTTCGGGCGCATGTCGATGACGGCCACGGAGGCCCACCACATCCTGGCCCGTCACAAGGGCTGGATAAGCATGACCATGAAAATGATGGGGCGTTACTACGCTGACCTGAAAGGCCGGTTGCGCGGTAAGCGCGACCGCTGCCTGTCGCTGGGCAACGCGTTGGTGGCGCCGCTCAGGCTGTCACTGCTCGACCGCGAGCTTGATCTCTGGCTGAACACGGCGATGACCGAGCTGCTGGTCGAAGACGGCCGCGTGGTGGGTGTGTTGGCCGAGCGCGAAGGTAAGGCGCTGCGGCTGCGCGGCAGGCAGGGCGTGCTGCTGGCCGCCGGTGGTTTTGAACGCAACCAGGAAATGCGCGATCGTTTTCTACCCTCGCCAAGCAAGGTGGAGTGGACCACTGGCAGTCCCGGCAGCACGGGCGACGCCATAGCCCTGGGAGAGAAAGAAGGCGCGGCGCTCGACCTCATGGAGCACGCGTGGTGGGGGCCGTGCACGGCCGTGCCCGGCGAGTGGAACGCGCGCATGCTGGTCATCGAAAAGGGCCTGCCGCACACCATCATGGTCAACCGCGCGGGCGCCCGTTTTGTGAACGAGGCGTCGCCCTATCTCGATATTGTCAATGCCATGTACGAGCAACAGCGCAGCGGCAACGACTGCGTGCCCGCGTTCATGGTCTTCGACTCGCAGTACCGCTCCAAGTATCCCTGCGGGCCTTTCCTGCAGTCATCGCAGCAGCCCGATTGGCGATTGCCCAGGCAGTTGCGCGACGGCTACCTCTACAAGGCCGACACGGTCGAGGGGTTGGCCGAGCAGGCCGGCGTTGACCCGGCGGGCCTGGCATCTACGGTGTCGGCGTTTAACGACAACGCCAGGCGCGGCGTCGACCCCGACTTCAATCGCGGCGACGGACTGTTCGACAAGTTTTACGGCGACGAAAAGGTAAGCCCCAACCCCTGCCTGGGTGCCCTGGACAAGGCACCGTTCTACGCCATACGCGCCGAGGCTGGCGAGCTGGGCACCAAGGGTGGACTGGCCACCGACATCCACGCGCGCGTACTGCGCGAGGACGGGTCACCGATAGACGGGCTGTTCGCGGTGGGCAACAACTCGGCTTCTGTCATGGGCACGAGCTACCCCGGGGCGGGTGCCACTATTGGCCCGGCCTGTACTTTTGGCTGGCTGGTGGGCAGGGATGCCGCCCAGCGAGCCACCCAGCGCGCGGCCCAGGGCGAGGCCGCCTGACACGGCGACCGGCGCCCCACCTGCTCGTGGGCTGAACAACTGGAGAATAATTGAATATGGGATTTCGCGTGGAAACGGGCTTGCTCAACCCCGACAAGGACCAGTACGCCGGTGACGGTGGTTCAATGATGAACCTGGCTTTCATAGCCTCCGAAGCGGCTCGGCTGGAATCGCTGGGCTTTGATTCGATAGCCGTACCCGAGGCGGGGCACGACCCGTTTCTCGCGCTGGTGGTGGCGGCCGAACACACCGAGCGCGTGGAGTTGGCCACCAACGTAGCCATTTCCTTTCCCAGGTCGCCGATGGTGACCGCGCAGATGGCCTGGGACCTGCAACAGTACTCCGACGGTCGCTTCGTGCTCGGCCTTGGCACGCAGGTCAAGGGGCACAACAAGTTTCGTTACGCCACCGCCTGGGACAGTCCGCCGGGCCCGCGCATGCGCGAGTACCTCGAGTGCCTGCGCGCGATCTACAACGCCTTTGCCGGGGCCGATGGTCCCACGACCTTTGAAGGTGAGCACTACACCTTCACCATGCTGCCGCCGTTCTTCAATCCCGGCCCCATCGACCACGCGTTGCCCGGGCTCACTATCGCCGCGGTCAATCCTTACATGTGCCGCCTGGCGGGCGAGTTGTGCGACGGCGTGCGCCTGCACCCCATAGGTACGTTTTCATACCAGCAGGAGGTCGTGCAGCCGCTGCTCGAAAAGGGCGCGGCCAGGGCCGGTCGCCCGGCCGACCAGGTCAACCGCATAGGCGCGCCCTTCGTGGCCGTTGGTCGCAACGACGAAGAGATCGCCTCGGCCCGCGAGGCGCTCAAGCAGGCCATATCCTTCTACGCGTCCACGCGCACCTACCACGGCGTACTCGATCACCACGGCTGGCAGGACGCCGGCGCCGAGCTGCACCGCTTGTCCAAGCAGGGTGGCTGGAAAGAAATGCCGGCTGTCATCAGCGACGACATGCTCGACCAGTGGGCCATCACCACCAGCTGGGACGACTTCGCCGTCAACATGACCGAGCGTTGCCGCGGAGTGTACGACACGGTGCTGGTGGATTTTCCGCCGCAGCTGTCGCGCGACGAAGACCACGTGCGCGAAATAGTCGCGGCCCTCAAGTCCCCCTGAAGGGGAAGACGTACCTTTTCTCGGTTTCAGACGTGGTCTGGAAGGTGGAAAAGGTGGCAGGTCAGCCGCCGCAGCCGCAGTAAAGGAAGCAGCACGGGAGGAATAAGTAATGTCAGCGAATACAGAAACGGGGCAGCTAAGCGGTGGCGAGTTGATCGCAAGGTGCCTTGCCGCCGAGGGTATCGAGCTGCTGTTCGGCTTGCCCTGCCCGGAAATTGAGCCTCTGCTTGTGTCACTTGACGACAACGGCATCCGGTTTTTCCCCGTACGCCACGAGGCTGCCGCCGTGCACATGGCCGAGGGTGTGTACAAGACCACCGGTCGCGTGGCCGCTGTGATCGGCAACCCGGGTCCCGGTTCTGCCAACCTTGTGCCCGGGGTCGTGACGGCAATGCACGAGGGCGTCCCGGTACTGGTGATGACCGCCCAGCACAGGCTGGGGCTTGTCTACCCGTCTACGCCGGCGACCTTCCAGGGCCAGGACCAGCTCGACCTGTTTCGCTCAACGGTGAAGTGGGGAGGGCCGGTGTTCGAGTGGTCTCGCATTCCCGAGGTCATGAGAATGGCCTTCCGTCACATGCTATCCGGGCGCCCGGGGCCCGTGCACCTGGAGTTACCGGCGCCCATTATAGCTGCCACCGGGGATGCGGCCTCGGCACCGGTCTGGCCGCCAGGCCGATCGCGAGCGCCGCTTTCCTGCGCGCCGGCCAGGCAAGTAGACGCTGTCACTGCCCTGCTGGCCGGCGCTTCCCGGCCCATGATCGTCTCGGGCGCGGGGGTTGACCGAGCGGGTGCGGCCGCCCGCCTGCTGGAACTGGTCGAGCTGCTCAACTGCCCGGTAATAACAACCACGTCGGGGCGAGCCACGTTTCCGTTCGATCACCCGAACGTTCGCGGTGGCTACGGCGAGGACGGTGACCGCGCCCGCCGCGAGGCCGACGTCGTGCTGGTGCTGGGCTCGCGCATGGGCAACGTCGACCTTCCCTTCGACAAGTACTGGGGCCCGGCCGGCGCGTGCACCTTGGTGCAGGTGGACGTCGAGGCTGCCAACATCGGCGTTTCCCGTCCGGTTGACCTTGCCGTGGTGAGCGACGTGAGTTCGTTCCTCGACCTGCTGCTGACCGCCCTGCGCGAGCGCGGGGTGAACCGGCGCGGCGCGCAAGAGATGGACGGGCTGGCCCGGGAGTCATCTGCTTACTGGCAGGCCATGCTGGCGGACACCGTCGCGTGGAAAGGCGAGGGCATTCACCCGGCACACGCGTTGGCGATCGTCGGCGAAGTTTTCGGCGACGAACCCGTCTACCAGGTCGATGGCGGCATGACCTCCTTGTGGGCCGGCTGGTTCCTGCCCGCCACCCGGCCGCGTTCCTATCACGGCATAACAGAGCTGGGAATGCTGGGCACCGGTGTACCGGCGGCCGTGGGTGCGCGACTGGCCGACCCGGACCGCGAGGTTTTGTGCTTGACCGGCGACGGTGCCGCGGGTTTCAACTTCATGGAGTTGCAGTCCGCGGCCCGCGAGGGGGTCGATATCACGGTCGTCGTTTTTGCCGAGGGGTCATGGACCATGGAGGAACCGAGCGAGCTGGCGGCATACGGCCGCACCTTCGGTACCGAGATGGGAGAGGTGCGCTGGGACCGCGTGGCCGAAGGCCTGGGTGCGTACGGCGAGTACGTGGACAGGCTCGACGAACTGGCGGCTGCTTTGACCCGGGCCCGGGAGCATCGCGGTCCGGCGGTGGTTTGCTTGCGAACCAGCGTGGAGGCAAACCGCGCGGTGCCCGGCGAAATGTTCCAGCGTTTCTTCGAGGTCTACTGGGGCCCGATGGCCTGAGATACTACGAGCCTGAGTGGTCGTTGGTCGGTGGTGACTGCCGCGGAGGTTCCTGAGAGGCGGCAGTGGCCGCGCTGGCCTGCGGGGCCGATCTGCCGCGGCGCTTGCGCTCGTGCGGGTCGAGCCAGCGCTTGCGCAGGCGTACCGAGGTAGGCGTTACCTCAACGAGCTCGTCGTCGGCCACGTAGCTCATGGCCTGCTCGACGGTCATGCGCGTGGGCGGCGTGAGTTGTATGGCGTCGTCTTTGCCCGAGGCGCGCATGTTGGTCAGCTGCTTGCCCTTGAGCGGGTTTACGTCGAGGTCGCTGCCCTTGTTGTGCTCGCCGATTATCATTCCGCGGTACACTTTCTCGCCCGGGCCGATGAACAGTGGGCCGCGTTCCTCGAGGTTCCAGAGCGCGTAGGCAACCGATTGCCCCTGCTCCATTGACACCAGGGTGCCACAACGGCGCCCGGGCATATCGCCGGCCACCGGCTCCCAGTCGTGGAAGAGGCGGTGCATGACGCCGGTGCCGCGGGTGTCGGTCAAAAATTCGCCGTGGTAACCGATCAGCCCGCGCGATGGCACGTGGAACACGACCCTGGTCTTACCGCCACCCGAGCTCTGCATTTCGACCATGCGTCCGCGGCGCTGGGCCATTTTTTCGACGACCACGCCGGTAAAGTTATCGTCTACGTCAACCACCGCTTCTTCTACCGGTTCGCAGAGCACTCCCGTGTCGGGGTCCTCGCGGTAGAGAACGCGCGGCCGGCCTAGCGAAAGCTCGTAGCCCTCGCGGCGCATGATTTCCACGAGCACGCCCAGTTGCAGCTCGCCGCGGCCGGCTACTTCGAACACGGTCTTGTCGTCGGTGTCGGACACCCGCAAGGCCACGTTGCCCTCGGCCTCGCGCCACAGGCGCTCGCGTATAGCCCGGCTGGTCACCTTGTCGCCTTCCTTGCCGGCCAGCGGCGAGTCGTTGATGGCAAAGGACATGGCCAGCGTGGGTGGGTCAACGGGTTGGGCGGGCAGTGCCTGGCAGACGTCGGGTTCACAGATGGTGTCGGCCACCGTCGCGTCCTCGAGTCCGGCGATAGCCACGATGTCGCCCGCGGTGGCGCTGTCGAGCGAAGTGCGTTGCAGGCCGTCAAACGAAAGCACCTTGGTTATGCGCCCGGTCTCGACCATGCCCCCGTCGAGCGAGAGCACCTTAACCGCCATGTTTGACCGTACCGTGCCCGACTCCACGCGCCCGGTGAGTATGCGCCCGAGCCACGGGTCGTACTCCAGGGTGGTGGCGAGCATGCGGAACGCGCCTGTATCGTCCAGGCGCGGCGCGGGCGTGTGGTCGACTATGAGTTCAAACAGCGGGCTCATGTCCACGCGCTCGTCGGCGAGGTCGTGGACGGCCCACCCCTGCTTGGCCGAAGCGTAGACGACGGGAAAATCGAGCTGGTCGTCGGTGGCCTCGAGGGCGGCAAAAAGATCGAAGATCTCGTTGAGCACTTCTTCGGCTCGCTGGTCGGGGCGGTCCACCTTGTTGATTACGACCAGCGGTTTCAGCCCCAGCCTGAGTGCCTTGCCCACCACGAAACGGGTCTGTGGCATGGGGCCCTCGGCAGCGTCCACGAGCACGCACACGCCGTCGACCATGCTCAGTATGCGTTCCACCTCGCCACCGAAGTCGGCGTGGCCCGGCGTGTCAACGATGTTTATGCGGGTGTCCTTCCAGGTTACCGACGTGCACTTGGCCAGTATGGTGATGCCGCGTTCGCGCTCGAGGTCGTTGCTGTCCATGGCGCGGTCGACCAGCTCCTGGTGGTCGCCGAGCGCGCCGCCCTGCTGCAACAGCCGGTCCACGAGCGTGGTCTTGCCATGGTCGACGTGGGCGATGATGGCCGTGTTTCTTACGTTCATGGTCAAGGGTGGGCGCGATGCGCTCAGGTGGAGGACAGCTCCTGCATCCGATGGTACCACGGCCCGGCCAGCGCATGGTTCTCCACGAGGTCGAAGCCGCGCAGGCCCTGGGTCGAGCGCAGTATGCCGTAGTTGGCAAAGTCGCCACCGTTGGGCTGCGCGCCACCGAGAAAGCCGGGAGTGAACGCGGCCGACAACTTGTCGAGCTGGGCGGTGAGGTTTTCTTCGGGCGGCAGGTCAAACAGTTTCGCCCGGCTGCGGCCTATCATGCGCATGACGATGGCGCCCAGCCACTTGGCCTTGAGCGCCTGCCAGCGTGAGAACTGCTCCACGCTGGTCACGTATTTCATCGCTGCAACGCTCGAGCGCAGGCTGCCGTAGACCACCGGCACGATGGACTTGGCCATCACCTCGTCGCTGAACGCCATCCAGCGGTCCTGCTCGGCGTCGGCGCCTTCGCGTGCAAAACGGGCCGGGCCGCCCAGTTGTTCGTCGACGTAGTGCAGTATCTGGTTCGAGTCGTTGACCTGGGTGCCGTTGGCGTCCACGAACACTGGCACCGCCTTCCAGTTGGCCCACTTGATCTCGGCCTTGGTCATGGGGTCGACCTCCACCGGGCTGTAGTCCACGCCCTTCCAGTTGAGGAGGCTGCGCACCTTCCAGCAGAAGGGGCAGGTCTGGAAACCGTAGAGCGTGGGCTTGTTGTCTACCGCCCTTTCCTGGACGCGGGTTTCCTGCACCCCGGCGCTGGCGGCGCTATCGTTGGCTGGTTGATCGGTGTTGGCGGCGGCCATGCGTGGGTCTCCTTGTCGCGCCCGTGCGCTGACAATCCCGCCACGCTGGCACGGAAAATCTCCCCACTCAAGGGGTTCAGTCGGCGCGCAGCACCGCGGCAAGCGATGACAGGGCCGTAACCCGGCGCGGTTGCCTGGCCTGGTGGCGGTCGTGGCCGCCGGTCAGGTAGGCGAACGACAGCCCCGAGTCGGGGTCGGCCCAGGCCACCTGCCCTCCGGCACCGCCGTGGCCGAAGGCGCGCGCAGAAACCGTGCGCCCGAAGCCTCGCAAGTGGGGGTCGGTTTCGCCTGCCCGCACCAGGCCCAGCGTGCGGCAAGCGGGCACGCCCGTGCTTAGACCTTTCATGTTCTGGCGCACGTTGGCGCGCGCATCTTCGAGTACGGCCGGGTCCCAGGCGCCGGCCGGGTCGTGCAGCAGGGCCTGGTAAAACATCGCCAGGTCGGTGGCCCGGGCAAAGCCACCCGCGCCGGGAACGCCCAGCTCGCGGATATCGGGCAGGTTGAAGGCCTGCACCATTTCCTCGGTCACTTCGCTTTCCGGTAGTTCGCGCATCCCGAACGCAGCCTCGAGCTCGTCGGCGTTGGCCGCTTCGCCCACCGGTGCCACCGGGGCCAGGTTGGCTTGCGCGTCATGGGCGATCCCGAGCAAGCGCGGCAAGCCGCAGGGCGAAGTCACGCGCTGCTCCACGAGGTCGCGAAAGTCGCTTCCGCTCACGCGTTCGAGTACCTCGGCCAGTACCCAGTGAGCCGAGGTAGCGTGGTAGTCGAAGGCCGAACCCGGTTGCCACTCAAGGCGCCAGCGCGCGAAGTTCTCGAGCCGTCCCTCGCGCGTGCTCCAGAGGGGCGGGCCCATGGCTGCGCTGGGAAACCCCGAGGTGTGCAGCATGACCTGCTCCAGGGTTACCTCGTCTTTGCCGTTGCTGCCGAACTCGGGGATCCACTCGACCACCGGCCTGCCAACGTCGAGCAGCCCGTCGCCCATCAGCGCCCAGGCGGCGGCCGCGAGCAGTGGCTTGCTGGACGAAAAAATACAGAAGCGCGTGTCGTCGTCGGCGTCGCCAAGCGTCAGAGATTCTACGATCTCGCCCTCGTAGCCCACGGCCAGCTGGCAGGACGGCAGCAGGCCCTGGTCGATTTCGCGCCGCGCCCGCTCGACGAGCGCCGCCAGTTTCTGATTGTCCAAACTCATCTTGTTGCGGAAGGGGAAGACGTACCTTTTGCAGGTTTGAGACGTAGTCTCAAAGGCCGAAAAGGTAGCAGGTCTGGCCGTTGCCCGCGGGGGCGTGTATTCTCTCGCGACCGTCATGGACGCCGCCCCCGAGATAGAATCTTCCCCGGACGCCGGGCCCTCGCAGTTGCCAGCGAACGGGCTCGTGGCATTCGTCAAGCGCGACTGCCCTACCTGCGAGCTCGTCGGGCCGGTGCTGGCCGAGCTGGCCGCCGCCGCAAAAACATCTGCCAGCCCACTCACGGTTTACAGCCAGGACGATCCGTCGTTTCCCGAGGGCCTGCACCCGCGCGACGACCGCGAGCTGGCGGCCTCCTGGCGCAACAAGATCGAAACCGTGCCCACGCTGCTGCGCCTGGACGACGGCCGTGAAACCGGCCGCGTGGTGGGCTGGCATCGCGCAGAGTGGCAAGAGCTTACGGGCGTTACGCGGCTTGGCGAGGCCCTGCCCGATAGCCGACCCGGTTGCGGCTCGCTGTCGGTCGATCCCGCGCGCGAGTCGCAACTCAGGGCGCGTTTTGAAAGCGGCCGCCTGTCGGCACGACGAGTTCAACTCGCCGAACTCGAAGACGAGTTCGAGCTGGCCCACGAGCGCGGTTGGAGCGACGGCCTTCCCGTCGTGCCGCCCACCGAGCGACGCGTGCTCGACATGCTCGAGGGTACTGAACGCGACCCCGCCGAGATCGTGGCCACGGTGCCGCCTGACCTCGTTGACTGCACGGTAGAAAAAGTAGCCATCAACGCTGTCATGGCAGGCTGCCGACCCGAGTACCTGCCGGTAGTGCTGGCCGCCGTTGAAGCCGTGTGCAGCGACGAGTTCAACATGCACGGCGTGCTGGCCACGACCATGGGCGTTGGCCCTGTCTTGATCGTCAACGGCCCGCTGCGCCGCCGCATAAACATGAACTCCGGCGTCAACGTGCTCGGCCAGGGCAACCGCGCCAACGCGACCATCGGCCGCGCCCTGCAACTGGTCATCCGCAACGTGGGCGGCGGCCGCCCCGACGGGGTAGACCGCGCGACCTACGGCAACCCCGGCAAGCTGGGGCTGTGTTTTGCCGAGGGTGAAGAAGACTCGCCGTGGCAGTCGCTGGCCGTTGACCGTGGCTTCGACCCCTCGGCGAACACCGTCACCGTGTTTACCGGCGAGGCGCCGCGCACGGTGGTCGACCAGCTGTCGCGCGAACCCGGGTCGCTGGCGCGCTCGCTGGCCGCCGGCCTCATGGGCGTGCTACATCCCAAGCTGGGTTTCTTCATGGACGCCATGCTGGTCATCGGCCCTGAGCACGCGCGCGTGTTTGCCGACGCGGGTTGGGGCAAGCAGCAACTCATCGACCGCCTGCACGAGCTCACCACCGTGCCGGCCAGCGAAATGAGCCGCGGCACGGGTGGCATTGAAGAGGGCCTGCCGCTGCCCGCCGAAATGGCCGACCAGCCCGTGGGTAAGTTCGTGCCGGGTGCGCTGCACCTGGTTTTTGCCGGCGGCGGCGCGGGGCTTTTCTCGGTCGTCATCGGCGGCTGGCTCAACGGCGACGCGGGCAGCCGCATGACCACGAGGGAGATAGGCAGATGAACGAAGAACAAACGGCCACGCGAACCATACTCGACCCGGGTAACGAGCGCGTCCCGGGGCAGCGACCGGCCGCGCCCAGGCTCGGTGGCATCGAGGGCCGAACGGTCGGCCTGCTCGATATTTCCAAGCCCCGCGGCGACGTCTTTCTCAACACCCTCGAGGCGCTGCTAACGGAGCGCGGCGCGCGCGTGCTGCGCTACGCCAAGCCCACCTTCACCAAGCCCGCGCCGGTGGACCTGAGGCAGAAGATCGCCGTGGAGTGCGAGGCCGTCGTGGAGGCCCTGGCCGATTGAGGCAGCTGCACGACGTGCAGTGTGCACGACATCGCAGATCTTGAATCACGCGGCATCCCGGGCGTATACGTGGCCACGGTGGAGTTTGAGCAGGCCGGTCATGGGCAGGCCGCGGCGCTGGGCGCGACCGAGGCCGGCGTGTTCGTGGCCCACCCGGTACAGGATCGCAGCGACGAAGAAATGAAAGAGATGGCCAGGCTCGCAGTCGATGGCCTGATGGGGAGAATAACAGGATGACACAAACAGCGCCTTACACGTTGATTGACCCGCTTCTCGGTGACTCGGAGGCCGCCGAGCTGCTCGAGCTGTTCGAGCGTTTTGGCAGCTACGGCATGTACTCAGAGGAAGGCCTGAACGAGGGCATAGGCGAGGGCCTGCCGCAGCGGTTCGACGCGGCGTTCAACTTCGTCAACACCGGCGGACGTTTTGGCCGCCACGAGGAGCTCGAGGTACTCGTGGCGCGCACCAACTACTTTCGCGAAACCTACTGCTACGGCGACGAGGTGGCGGCACCCGGCATAGAAATAATGCGCGATCATCCCGCGCTCATCGAGGCCGCGCGCAAACTGTACGGCCACGACGTGATCGTGCCGGCCATAGTGTACGCCAACGTACTCGTGCCGGGGCAGGAGCTTGCCGTGCACACCGACGTGCCCGAGTTCCGCGGCGCCAACCGCAAGACCAACCCCGAGTGGCTGCTGGTGGTGATGCACCACAGCGGCTTGTTCGAACAGTGGCGCATGCCTATCGCCACCGCCGTGGCCTGGTTCCAGCGCGCCGAGGGCGGTGAGTTCGCGTTCTACCCCCGCGGCGCCGGGGGCGGCCCGAGCACGGTGCCGGCCTCGTTCAACACCGCGGTGGTCATAGACACCGACTCGGTGTTTCACGGCGTGGACCGCGTGCGCCAGACCACGGTCGAAATGCCCCTGCTCAAGCCGGGCATGCGCATGGTGAGCGATGGCCCTGGTACGCAACGCTGGCGCGTTAAGACCGAAGACGGTGAGCTGGCGGCGTGGGACTTCGACGAGATCAGGCTGTCGATTTCCTGGAAGGCTTACTGCTTTGCCGACCAGGCCGAGCGGCAGGCCTGGGTCGACGGCAGCGACGACATCGATCTCGATACAATACTCGACACGCTGCTCGACGATCTGCGCGGTCGCGGCCGCCTTAAAGGAGACCGCCCCGGGTCGAACCAGGACCTGGCCGAAATGCTGGTGGACGAGTACATAAAGTTTCCGCCCGCTGAGCAGGTGGCGGCCTGAGCTAACCTGCGAGGAGTGTCCCGATATGCCTGAACTCGAAGTAAGACACCTTCCCGCCGACTCGGCGCCCGAAGACATAGCCGCCCGCCTGGCCGAAGACGGCGCGGTGGTCATAGACAAGCTCGTCGATGACGCCAGCATGGACCGCCTGGCCGATGAACTGGCGCCGGCAATGAAGGCCTCGCGTACCGGCCCCGACGAGTTCTCGGGTCACAGCACCCGCCGCACGGGAGCGCTGATAGCCCATTCCCAGGCCGCGCGTGAGCTGGTCATGAACGAGAAAATCCTGGCCACCGTGGGCAAGGTGCTGGGCCACGCAACCAATTTCCAGTTGCACCTGACGCAGATCATCGCCATCGGTCCGGGTGGCGAGGCGCAGCCGGTACACCGCGACCAGTGGGCCTTCGACTTTTTTCCTTTCCCCGACGGTTACGAAGTGCAGTGCAATACCATCTGGGCGATGACCGATTTCACCGAAAAAAACGGCGCTACCCGGGTCGTGCCGGGTAGTCACCGTGCCGGTGACGGCCGTCGTTACGAACTCGAGGACACCGTGCCGGCCACCATGCAACGCGGCTCGGTGCTGCTGTACACCGGCAGCGTCTACCACGGCGGTGGCAACAACAAGTCCGACGCCACGCGCTGCGGGGTCAACATAACTTACAACCTGGCGTGGCTCAGGCAGGAAGAGAACCAGTACCTGTCGGTGCCAACGGAAATAGCCCGCGAGCTGCCCGACGACCTGCTGAGGGTGATGGGCTACGCGCGCGGTGCCTACGCGCTGGGTTACGTGGGCAACCTGGAAGACCCTCTCAAGGCGCTGCGCGGCGAACACGCCACGGTCGAAAGCACCGGCCTGGGCACCTACGAGCAGGCCATCGAGCGAGCCGAGAAAATGCGCGCCGAGCCCTTGGGCAAGAGCGACTGAGCGGGCGGCCGGGCCTGCCTATGAAAGTCGGAATCGCTGTAATCGAGGGCTACAGCTTCACCGATCATCCGGTTGAGCTGGGCACCGCGGGACTGGCCGAGGCCGCCGCCAGGGCCGAGCAGCTTGGCTTCGACGTTCTCATCTCGCCCGAGACCGCCGGCCACGATCCGTTCTTTCCGCTGGTGCTGGCCGCCGAGCACACCAGCCGCATTGAGTTGGCCACCGGTGTCGCGGTTTCGTTTCCGCGCGCGCCCATGGTGGTGGCCCAGTCGGCCTGGGACCTGCAGCGTTTTTCGGGAGGGCGCTTTACTCTCGGACTGGGCACGCAGGTGAAGGGCCACAACGAGCGGCGCTACGGCGTGCCCTGGACCGGCGCGCCCGGCCCGCGCATGCGCGAGTACCTCGACTGCCTGCGTGCAATTTTTTACACCTTTCAGCACCCCGATGACCCGCGTTACTTCGAGGGCGAGCATTATCGTTTTACCCTGGCCGCCGAGGTGTTCATGGCCGCGCCACTCGAGCACCCGCGTATCCCCTTGCAGATAGCGGCGGTCAACCGCTACATGCTCGGCCTGGCCGGCGAAGTCTGTGACTCGGTGTTCGTGCATCCCTGTTGCACGCCGCGCTACCTGCGCGAAGTCGTGCTGCCCACGGTGGCCGAAGGCGCGCAACGTGTCGGTCGTAGCGCAGGCGAAGTGGCGGTGGTGGGCGCGCCCATCGTGGTGACGGCCGACAACGAAGAGGACATGGCCCGCGAGCGCGTGCTGCTCAAGCGGCGCGTGGCGTTCTACGGCTCAACGCGCTCCTACCACCGCGTGTTCGAAGTCGAGGGAGTACTCGATCTCGCCGAGCAACTGCACGAGATGTCGCGTGAGAAACGCTGGCGCGAAATGGAAGAGCTTGTGCCCGACGACGTGGCCGATCTCTTCGGCTGCATATCGCCGCCCGACGCCGGCGCCGACGACCTCGCCGAGCAGCTCAGGGCGAGCTGGGGCGGCCTGCTCGACGTGCTCAACCTGCCCAGCGACTTCCCCCTGGCCGGCGCCAGGGCCGAGCAGCGCGCAGCTGATCTCCTCGCGGCCCTGCACGCGGCGGGCTGAGGGCGGGCCTGGTGGCAGACTGGCGTTCACCCGGACTCCTTGCTACTAGAACGCTACTAGAACACGTTCTACCCGTCGGTCGGCAGGGCAAACAGGGGGAGCAAAGCGGTGGCAGACGACAGCTATAAGTACCAGGCCCAGGGCGGTGTCGGCGTCATCACGCTCAACCGGCCGAAAAAACTCAACCCCATCGACTGGGATCTGAGCGAAGCCCTTTGCGGGCTGTTCCGCCGACTGCGCGAGGACGACGACATCCGCGCCATCGTTCTCACCGGCGCCGGCCGCGGTTTTTCGGCAGGCGGCGACGCCGAGTGGCTCAGCGGCAAGGCCGAGCGCGTTATACCCGGCATCTCACCGCGCGAGCGCGAGCAGGACATGCCGCGCTACCAGCGCAAGACCCCGGTGGGCCCTATAGGCGAGGTGATTCGCTGGATTTTTGATGTCGACAAGCCGGTTATCGCGGCCCTGCACGGGCCGGTGATGGGCGCCGGCCTGGCCTTCGCACTGGCCTGCGACCGTCGCTTTGCCGATCCCAGCACCCAGATGTGTGCTGCCATGGTGCGGCTTGGTTTTGCCCCCGACTGCGGCGTGTCGTGGCTGCTGCCGCGCGTGACCAGCCTGTCGACTTCGCTGCGCATGGTAACCACGGGCGACATCCTGCTCGCCGACGAGTGCAAGGCCGAGGGTTTGATAGACGAACTGGTAGAGGAGGGCGGCGCACTTGAAGCCGCCACCGCCTACGCGGCGAGATACGCCCAGGCACCGGCCGTGGGCGTTGAGCTGGCCCGCCGTTTTGTGCACCGCTCGCTGACCGCGCGCCTCGACGAGATGATAGAGTACGAGGCCGCGCACGCGGTGTTGTCGGCGCATACGCACGACGCACCGGAGGGCACTTCGGCTTTTGTTGAAAAACGCAAGCCGGGCTTCAAGGGACACTGACGTAAAGGAGAACAAACGACTATGGCTGAACTCAAGGCTGGGACCCGCTTGCAGAGCGCGGTCTGTGACAGCGAGGTAATGGTGATCTCGGCACCGGCGGGTGACGCCGACCTTGCTTGTGGTGGCTCGTCAATGATCGCGATGGACGCCGACAAGTCGGGCGGCGCTCCCGACGCGGCGCAGTCCGACGGCACGCAGCTGGGCAAGCGCTACGTCAACGAGGCCGGCGACCTGGAGCTGCTCTGCACCAAGCCGGGCGCGGGTTCGTTGTCGTTGGCCGCCGAGACCCTGGTGCTTAAAGAAGCCAAGCCGCTGCCGAGCTCTGACTGAAGGCGGCCGCGTTTCGCGCGGCGGGACTGTATCAAGATGAACATCACTATGCTGCTGGAGATGGCCTCGTCGGGTTTTGCCGACCGCGTGGCGGTGCAGGAGGGCGACCGTGCGTTGACCTACGGGCAGTTGTTCGCGGCTGCCGGTTCGGCTGCGCGCTGCTTGCGCGAAAGCGGCGCTGAGCACCTGGCGTTGCTCGACAGCAGCAGCCCGGCAGTGGCGGTGGCCCTGTTCGCATCGGCATGGGCGGGCGTGCCCTACGTGCCCCTTAACTATCGCCTTACGGGAGACGAGCTCGACTCCCTGCTCGAGCGCGTTACGCCCACCATGCTCGTGACCGACGCCGAGCGCGCGGCCGATCTTGCCGGGCGCGAAGGCATCACGGCGATCAGCAGCGCCGACTTTCTCGAGCAGTCGGCCTCGGGCGAGCCCTTGGCCGAGCCCTGGGCAATGGACGGCGACGACATCGCCATTCTTCTTTTTACCAGCGGCACCACCGGCGCTCCCAAGGCCGCCGTGCTCAGGCATCGCCATCTTGTCAGTTACATTTTCAGCTCGGTTGAGTTCGGCGGCGCGGCCGACAGCGACGCCGCGCTGGTGAGCGTGCCGCCCTACCACGTAGCCGGGGTGGCCTCGCTGCTGAGCTCGGTCTACTCGGCGCGGCGGGTCGTGCAGCTGCCCGCCTTTTCGGCCGCCGAGTGGCTGCGGCTGGCCCGCGAGCAGCAGGTGACCAACGCTTTCGTGGTACCGACGATGTTGTCGCGCATCGTCGAGGAGCTCGAGAACAACGGCGCCAGCGACCCAGGCCTGCCCGCGCTGGCCGCGTTGAGTTACGGCGGCGGCAAGATGCCCCTGGCGGTCATAGAAAAGGCCATGCGGTTTTTCCCTGGCACTGGTTTCACCAACGCCTATGGTCTGACCGAAACCAGTTCGACGATTACCCTGCTCGATCCCGACGACCATCGCAGTGCCTCGGCGAGCGACGACGCGGCCGTGAAACGACGCCTGGTGTCGGTGGGCCGCCCGCTTCCCGGTGTCGAGTTGCAGGTGCGCAACGACGAAGGCGCGACCCTGGGCGCCAACGAGTCGGGCGAGATCTACGTGCGCGGCGAGCAGGTGTCGGGCGAGTACCTGGGCCTCGGCACGCGGGTGGAGGGAGACGGTTGGTTTCCTACCCGCGACGGCGGATCCATTGATGAAGAAGGTTATCTTTTCATAGAGGGGCGGGTTGACGACGTCATCGTGCGCGGCGGCGAGAACATGTCGCCCGGCGAGATAGAGGACGTGCTGCTCGAGCACCCCTCGGTGGCCGACGTGGCCGTGGTCGGCGTGCCCAGCGTCGAGTGGGGCGAGGCCGTGGCCGCCATGGTGGTGGCGCGCGGCGAACACCCGGAAGTCGCCGACCTGCAGGCGCTGGTCAAGCAACGCCTGCGCTCGTCGCGCGTGCCCGGCCGCATAGAATTCATCAACGAGCTTCCCTACAACGAAACCGGCAAGCTGCTGCGCCGTCGTGTACGCGAGTTGCTGGCCGACAGCGCCGGGGTCGCTGAGTAGCCGATGCTGACCGCTGCCGAGGCGCTCGCGTGCCTGGCCGCACCCTCGTGGGCCGAGGATTGGTCGCCGCTCAACGGCAGCAGCCCGCTGGTCATTGACCTTGCAACGGCCGACCCGGCCTTGCCCTTGCCGCCTGCCGTTGCGCGCGCGTTGCGAGAGCTCGCCTGCGCGTCGGTTGCTTTCTGCCCGACCGTCCAGGCCGCCGACTCAGCGCTGGCACGGGCCGCGGATCTCGTGGTCATTGACAGCGAGTCGCTGGCCACCGTAGAGGAGGCGGTTGCCCGCAACCCCATCGCTTCGTTGGTGCTCGTGCAGTCGTTGCGCGCCGAGGGCCACTCATTGCACGAGGCACTGGTCGCGGAGTCGCTGGCCTATTCCACCCTGCAGGCCGGTCCCGAGTTTGCGCGCTGGCTCGCGCAGGCCGGCGAGGCTGCGCGTGGCAAGCCCACCGACGAGGGTGACATCACGGCGGCGGTCGAGGCGACGCGAGAGGGAGAGTTGCTCAGGCTTGAGCTCAATCGCCCGCAGCGCCACAACGCGTTCTCTACTGCCCTGCGCGACGCCCTGGCCGAGGCCCTGGCGGTGGTGGTGGCCGACGATTCTATAGGCCGCGTTGAGCTGCGCGGTCGTGGCCCGTGTTTTTCGAGCGGCGGTGACCTGGCCGAGTTCGGCACGCTGGATGATCCGGCAACTGCCCACGCGGTGCGAAGCACGCGCAACGTGGGCAGGTTGATGGCGGCTTGCGGCGACCGGGTGACAGCCTTCGTGCACGGTCACAACCTGGGCGCGGGTCTAGAGCTGCCGGCCTTTGCCGGCCGCGTGGTGGCCCGCGCCGACACGAGCTTCGCGTTACCCGAACTCCAGATGGGCCTGCTGCCGGGGGCCGGCGGCACAGCGAGCCTGCCCGCGCGCATAGGCCGACAGCGCACGGCCTGGCTGGCCTTGAGCGGGGTGACGATTACTGCCCAAACGGCACTGGACTGGGGATTGGTGGACGAAATATGCAACTGGGATTGAACCTTCCGATCATGGTGCCGGGCCTCGACCGCGACCGCTTGCTCGACTGGGCCCGCCGCATTGACGCCGGGCCGTTCAGCAGTATAGCCGCGGGTGAGCGCATATTTTTTCCCAACCCGGAGATCATGATTGCCCTGACCGCGGCCGCGGCCGTCACCGAGCGGGTTGCCTTGCAGAGCTCGGTGGTGGTGTTGCCCATGCACGCCGAGTTGCACGTGGCCAAGCAGGTAGCCACGCTCGACATGTTGTCAGAAGGTCGCGTGGTACTGGGCGTGGGCGTGGGTGGTCGCCCAGAGGACTACCGCGCGTTCGGCCGTCCCTACGATCGGCGGCGCCTGCGTCGCATGCAGGAGCAGGTGGCCGTCATGCGGGCGGCGTGGCGCGGCGAGGAGACAGTGGAAGCCCTGCGGCCGATCGAACCGCGCTGCGTGCAGGAAGGCGGGCCGCCGGTGCTCGTGGGCGCCATCGATCCGCGCTCGATTGAACGCGCTGCCGCGTGGGCCGATGGCATATCGGGCTTCAGTTTCGGACCTTCGAGCGAAGAAACGGAGCTTGCCTGGAACACCGCGCGCGAGGCCTGGAAGGCCGCCGGTCGCGACAGCGCACCGCGCCTGGTCACGTCCTTCTGGTACGCGCTGGGGGCGGGCGCCCGCGACCAGCTCGACCAGGTGTTGCGTCGCTACCTGGCCTTCATGGGCCCTGAAATGGTGGACGCCATCGTGCCCATGGTGTTGATCGACTCGGCCGACAAGCTACGCGACGCCGTGCGGCGCATGGAAGACCTCGGGACCGACGAAGTGTTGCTGGTGCCCAGTACCACCGACCCCGACGATGTTGATCGCGTGGCAGACATCCTGGGCGGCATGGTAGAGGCAGGCCCGGCGGCGCAGCCCGACAAGAGCTGACAACAATGGAGGATACGCAGATGGCAGAAGAACACCCGGCGCGTGCGGCGTCGCAACGCTCGATGAAACTGGTGCAGGAAAAACCCGAGGGCGCGCGCGAACAGTGGATTGCCTTGTTTGCAGACGACGGTTGGATCGAAGACCCGGTCGGTGTTTCGCCACTCGACCCCGAGGGCAAGGGGCACCACGGGCCCGAGGGTATAGGCGCGTTCTGGGACGCGACCATCGCCACCACCGGCATAAACTTTGAACTGGTCGATTCGTTTTCCTGTGGCAACGAGGTCGCCAACATCGGCCGCATTCACACCACCCAGCCCGACGGCAGCACGGCACTGTGCGAAGGCGTGTTCGTCTACCGCGTCAACGACGATGGTAAGCTGCAGTGCCTGCGGGCTTTCTGGGAGTTCGACCGCATGATGGCTACCTTTGCGAGCCCGCCTGGATGATCGTTCCCGCCCGGGTGATCAATTCCGCGCGAAGCTGACGCGGCCGCGGGTAACGGTAGTACGCACCATCGAACTCGACAGCTCGTCGCGGGCTCGTGACCACTTGCGGTCGAGCACGACGAGGTCGGCCGGTTCTCCGGCCGCCAGCCGTCGCGGCGGCCCACCCGGGTTATGTGGCCAGCCGGTAAAAAGCTCCAGGGCCTGCTCGGGCGTAAGGCTCTCGTCGATGCCGAGGCCGCGGCCTCCGGACGTCTGCCTGTCGACCGCCGCCTGCATGGCCAGCCAGGGATCGGCGTCGCCGAAGGGCGCGTCGGTGCCCGCGCCCAGCCTGACGCCGCCATCCACGAAGCCCCGGCAGCGGTAGAGCAGGGGATGGTCGCTGCGTTCGACCTCGCGCAGGTAGGCGTCGCCGCGGCTGCGCACGAAGCCCGGCTGGGTGACCACCGCAAGGCCGAGTCCGCGCGCCAGTTGTACCGCTTCGTCGGGGCAGACCGATGCGTGTTCGAGGCGATCGCCTGGCACGGCGCCCGCCTGTTCGAAAGCCGCGAGCGCCAGGAACAACTCCACGCGGGTCACGCAGTGTACGGCAACGGCACGGCCCGAGTCGTGGGCGCGGCCCATGTCGGCTACGAGCTCATCGATAGCCGGCAGCGCGCGCTCGTCGAGCACTAGCTTTACCGCGCCGGTCTCTACGCCATCCACCATCGACCCGTGGTCGCCGAGCTCAAAGCTTCCCATCAAGGTGAGTCGCAGCGGCAGGCCGCCGTCGGCCAGCGCGCGACCGAACAGCGCGGCCTCGTCGGCTCCGTTCGAAGGGGTGGCGTCGGTCACGCCGGTGACTCCCACGGAGGCAAGCTCTGCGCCCACCTGCGAGAGATCGGGAGCGGCACCCGCGCCAAGCTGCCCGCGCAACCACTGGTCGCCGCGAAACAGTCGGCCGGTGGCGTGGCCCTTGCTGTCGCGCTCAATGCCGACGTGGTCGGCGGCGTCGAGTTTGAGCATCCGGCAGGCCGCCGAGTTGAACACCCACGCGGCGCCGCCGCGGTGCTGCACGCGCAGGGGCCGATCGGCCATCATGCCGTCGAGCAACTCGCGGGTGAGCTGGCCAGCCACCGCTTCGTGGTAACCGACCGCGCGTATCCAGCCTCGCGCGTCGCGGGCAACAGGGGCGGCCACGAGCGCCCGCCGCATGGACTCGGCGTCTGGCGTGTCACCGGGTCCGCAGGCCACCGAGTTTCGTGCGGCGGCCAGCGCGAGCAGGTGCAGGTGATGGTCGTGCAGGCCGGCAATGACGGCACCGCCGCGCGCGTCGATCACGAGTTCGTCGCCGTTGGCCTGCAGGCCGTGCCCCACTTCGACCAGTACTCCGTCGCCGCAGCGCAGGTCAAGGCCGCTGCGGCCGTCTATTTCGGCGTTGACTACGAGCAAGTGCTTTCAGTGGCCTCGCTGGCTCGCGAGCCAGGCCCTGACCTCCGTGGTGTCGCGGCCCAGTGTGGCCGCCCGTCGCCCGTTGCTTCGCGCTTGCGCTGGCGCCACCAGGGCTCGCTGCTTGTCGACCACGACCTGCCAGCCGTCGTCACAGCGGCTTACCTCTATATCCGCACAACAGTTGGCAGTGTCGGCCGTGGCGCCGGCGCAGTGCGCGGCCACCGAGGCCAACGAGAGGTCTACGAGTCCACCGCGGCCCGCGCGCCGCAGGGCCAGCGTGGCCACCGCCGCGTGCAGGCCCGCGAGGGGGTCCGCCACCGCCTCGCCGCCGCACAGGGGCTGGTGTTGCTCGCCCGCCTCTTTACCCGGGAGCTCGCCCTCCCCCCCGGGGCACCGGCCGC
>JACNKC010000099.1 GCA_014382245.1 Pseudomonadota bacterium
TGGCCTGTCGATCGAAGAACGCTTTGACCCGTTGCTGGCGATGGCCAGGAGTTGCCCTCGCGGCAGCGGCTGTGCCTGGGACGACCCGGTCATCCGTGACCGGGTGATGGCAATCGCCACCAGGGTAGAAGGCATGCGCCAGACCGTGAGGCGAAGTCGAGTGGAAGCGCTGTGCGACCACCCCATGCGTATACCGCTCGCGGGCAAGGTGACGATAACCGAACTGCTGCAGGACATGTCGGCGCTCGCAATGGAGATCGAGGGCGCTGCTTCGACGCTGTACCTCGACGACCCCAACGCGCCCGACGAAGCCGAGTGGGTGCGCGCTTACATGAACTCCTACGGCATGACTATCGCGGCCGGCACCAGCGAGGTGCAACGCAACATACTGGGCGAGCGCGTGCTCGGCATGGCCAAATCCAAGTAACAAGAGAGCGAGAGACACACGATGGCAACTACCCAACCCAGGGACTTCGGCTTCGGCGAAGAAGAACAGATGGTACGAGACTCGGTGGCACGCTACCTGGCCGACAACGCGGGCATAGAAAGCCTGCGCGCGCTGGTGGCCGGTGACCCCGAAAAAGCTTACGGCAGCGGTGAGAACCCGGCCCCGTGGAACGAACAGACCTGGCAGGGCCTGGTCGAGCTGGGCGTGAGCTCGCTGGCGGTGCCCGAGAGCAACGGTGGCGCTGGCATGAAGATGGTGGCCGTGGCCGCGGTTGCCGAAGAAGCCGGCCGCGTTGCCCTTCCCTCGCCGCTGGTGTCGACGCTGGTCGCGACCTGCGTCGCCCGCGAAGCCGATAGCCCGGGAGCTGCTGCACTGCTGGCTGAGATCGCGGCGGGCGCCGCGGTGTCACTCGCGGGCGTGCGCGCCGACGGAGACTGGCAGGTCGACTGCGACGAGGTGCAAGCATCGGACAGCAACGACGCGCCGGTGCTGAGCGGCGAAGCAACCTTCGTGCAGGACGCGCGCAAGGCCGGATCGTTTCTCGTCGCGGCGAGAGCCGAGGCCGGCGTGGGCTTGTACCGCGTGACCGCCGACGCCCCGGGACTGACCATCGCGCCCGATCGCATAGTGGACCTCACCCGCGACCAGGCGAGACTCAAATTTGACGGTGTAGAACTCGACGCCGACTGCGTGGTGGCCGCGCCCGGCCAGGGCAGCGCGGCCTTGATGGCGGCACTACCCGCGGTACTGGTTATAGTGGCGGCCGATATGTGCGGCGCCGCCGAGTGGCAAATGCAGACCACCGCCGACTACGCGCGCACGCGCGTGCAGTTTGAGCACCCGCTGGGATTCTTCCAGGCAGTAAAACACCCCACCGTCAACATGATGCTCGACATCGACCGCGCCCGCTCGCTGGTGTACGCCGCCGCCTGCGCGGTGGACTGCGAACCGGCCCAGGCCGAACGACTCGCGCGCATGGCCAAGGCCGCCGCATCGGACATGGCGGGCTTCTGCTCGGGACGATCTGTGCAACTGCACGGGGGCATAGGGTTTACCTGGGAGTGCGACCTGCACCTCTATTTCAAGCGCCAGTGTCACAACCAGGTGTTGTACGGTGACGCGGGGCGGCAGCGGGACAACTTGGCCGCACTGCTGGACTGACCAGCCCGCCCCTGCGGGACTGGCCCCCCACACACAGACCGCGAGTCCTTCAAGGCGTTCGTGAAGGGGTGCGTGGAGGAAGCGGGGCTACTAACAAGCGCAGCCGCAGCTGCGGGCACCGAGATTCACGAGCTACTCGAAGAGTACCTCGAAGACTTCGATGCACAGGAGTACTCAGACCACGAGGCCCACAAGTACGTTGTTCCGGTTAAACACGAACTGGATTGTATTAAGTCACTCGGTTGTGACCGTCGATATGAGACCACCTTTGCTTCCCCGCGCTTAGGCTACGCGGGAACAGTGGACCTACACAGCGACGAGACGGGTAGTGTGGTAGACTTCAAGACACAGGACGGGAACCGCTTCCGGGCGTACCCGGAGTGGATACTACAACTGGTGGCTTATCAGGCGTTAGTGGCCGCCCATTACGGACATGACCCAGACTACGAGGGGTGGACGTTCAACTCCCCTAGTGTGTCTAACGTCATGATACATAGACGCGCAGAGTGCGATGGGTACGCGGAGGTAGCGACCCAGCACTGGAGCGACTCCGAGGTAGCCATAGCACGGGTGAAGTGGCGAGCCATTCGGGATTTCTTTCTAGCCGATTTGAATATTCCTTAACAAGGGTACGTCTTAAAGGGGACAGAACGACACACAAACTGGAGGTAAACGATGATAAAAGAACCATACATTTTGAAAAAATGGATACCCCCACGCAGAGTCCAATGCGATGTACGTGAAAGCGACCAGACGCTGGGGGGCGTGTACATAATAACGCACGGTGGCACTGAGTACAGACTGGCGTGCTCGGGCTGTGACTGGAAGTCCAGCCCGTTCGATGGGATTGTTCAAACCGAACACTACGAACAACTGTTGTCAGCAGAAGCGGCGCGTTACTACAGGTTCACGTGCAACTGCACGGGGGCATAGGGTTTACCTGGGAGTGCGACCTGCACCTCTATTTCAAGCGCCAGTGTCACAACCAGGTGTTGTACGGTGACGCGGGGCGGCAGCGGGACAACTTGGCCGCACTGCTGGACTGACCAGCCCGCCCCTGCGGGACTGGCCCCCCACCCTGCCCGAGCGCAGGCGAGCGTTGAGTGGGCGACACGAGCCTCGTTAAATTGGTATACTGTTGGGCATGCCCCGCATTGTTAAGCTGCCCAGCGCTCCATTTGCCATACTGATCCTGCTGTCAGCGTCGGCCTGCCCGCCGCCGACCTCGGTTTTTGATCCGTCCGCAACGACGACGACCACGGAAACCGCGGCGACCACCACCACGATCACTGGAGGCGGGTCGTCGAGCACGACAACCACCACGACAACCACCACGATGCCTACCGCCACCACGACCAGCGTTTCCACGACCTCTTCGAGCAGCACGTCGAGCACCTCGAGCACCAGCACGACGCTTGCGACCCCCAGCTACAACGTGAGCCTGTCGATAGACAGCAACGTGGGCCTGGTGGGCGGACTCGCAATCACGCTTAACTTTACCGGCCCGACCGGTTCCTTTGATGTAACCAGTGGCACGACGGCCGACTGCAACAATGACCCCGAGGTTGGGGACGCCCTGCTGGTGGCAAACCGCAACCTGCCGGGCACCGTCACGCTGGCCTGGATAGACGTTGACGGTTTTGCGACCCCGGCGGCCCTGGCTTCCTGCAGGCTGAGTTCGACGGCGGTGGTCACCTCGGCGGATTTCAGCGCCACTGTCACCGAAGCCGTCGACAACCTGGGCACAATCATAGTGCCTCTGCCGGTGGTGACGGTCACCGTCGCACTGTTACCCTGACCCCGGAACTGCTCCAGGGCTGGTGCGCCAGGCAGGACTCGAACCTGCTACCCTCGGCTTAGAAGGCCGATGCTCTATCCGTATGAGCTACTGGCGCCCACCGCGCTGTAGAAAGGCCGGGCTCCAATCGGCCCGGCCGCTAAGTGGTCGGGGTGAGAGGATTTGAACCTCCGACCCCCTGCTCCCAAAGCAGGTGCGCTA
>JACNKC010000067.1 GCA_014382245.1 Pseudomonadota bacterium
GGCGCGAGCGCGCGGAGCGAGCGGGCGGGCAGCTGGGGGGGGGAGGCACCCTCGGCCAAGGCCGGCAGCGCCGTCCGTCCCAGCCCGGGGGCGAGGGTCAGGAGGAGATTGCGGGGCGGCTGACCGGGCTTGGACGGGCGCGTAGCAAAACCGGGAGGGGGCAACGGCCTGCCCCGCCAGTCCTCGAGCGCGGCGGCCGATGGACCGTCGCCGCGGCCGCGCTCGCCGTGGCAACTCGCGCACTCCAGCTTCGCGTACAGTTCGCGGCCTTCGTCGGCCCGCCCCGCAGCCGAGGGAACAGTCAACGCCACAGCCGCTTTGCCATCCTGCGCGCCAGCCAGTACGCGAACCTGCTCTACAAGCGCCCAGCGTTCGATTTCGGCGAGGTCGGCAAAGGGCATCATGGCCGTGCCGCGCAATCCCCCGCTCAGGGTGTGAAAAAGATCATCGCGCGTGGGTAGCGAACCGCTTGGCGTCGACCTGAACTTGAACAACCCGGCGGTAAAATCTCGCGGTGGAGGTTGCAAGGCAGCCGCGCGTGGGCCGTCTCCCTTGCCCTGTTTACCGTGACAGTTGGCGCAATAAACTCCGAACAACTCGGAACCAAGCCTGCGCAACGACTCGTCGGGCACGGGCGCAGCGGACGCAGCCTCGCGCGCTACCACGCCACCGGACAACCAGTGCCTGAGCAGGAACCACTGCTTCTCGCGCTCCACGCGGTATCCGTCGGGCACCGAGACGGCTGCCGCTGTCGCACCCACCCCCGCCGTCCACGAAAAAGCGAACAGGGTCACCAGGCACAACGCTGCTGATTTTATCAAGCGAGATCTCCTTGCCCGCTGCCTACAGCTTGTGTAGCCCCCGCAACGGCCAGGGTTATTTCTATCATGCGCCGACTGCCCTGTCTGCCACCGAACCTGGAGAGCAGGTCGAGCGCGGCCAACTGCCAGCCGTATTTCTGCTTGAGCAAGGCCCAAGCCCTGGCCTCGACTTCCACGTCAACCGCGTCGTTGCCGTCCAACAACCGTGCCTCACCGTCAAGCCACTGTCCCGTGATTCGGCCCAGGACAGCGCAGGGCGCCACTCTCACCCGCCGGTCATTGCCCAGGCGCTTCACCTTCCAGGCGTCGCCGGCCGTAAACACGTAGTAACAGCCATCCTCACCAGCAAACCAAACCGGGGTGGCCACCTGGCTGCCGTCGCGACGAAAGGTCACCAGGCTCAGGTATTGCTCGCCGGCCAGCACGTCGCCGGCCAGTTTTTCGTCATTTAATGCTCGCGTGTCCACTCAACCATCCTCGCACGCGTATATTCGGCGCGCCGAGACATGTATACAGCAGTCCCCGTGGTGTAACCACGTAGCTGCCACCTATGACCACTCCAGGACAACAAGCAGCACCCCCTGAACGCGAGATGTTTGTCACCCTGGTAGCAGCCGACGCGCTGGCCTTTGCCGGTACCTGGCTGATGCCCGTGCTGCTGGGATCGCTCATCGACGGCCTCGGACTGGACCCCGCGCAGGCCGGCGCCGTGGGTTCAGCCGAGCTGCTGTCCATGGCAGCAACGGCGCTGCTGATCGCCCCTCGCGTGGCCCTGATTTCCCGGCAGGCGCTGGCGCTGACGGGCGCGGTAATTGTCTTGACGGGCAACACCGCGTCGGCCCTGGTCGACTCCTGGCAACTGTTGCTGGTCACCCGTGCCGTAGCAGGCCTGGGTTCGGGGCTGCTCGTGGCAGCCTGCAACTCGACCATAGCCGCGCTGCCAGACCCCGACCGCGTGTTTGCCCGCCTGATGATAGCCGTGGGCCTCATCGGTGCCTGCCTGCTGGCGCTGGCGCCCTGGCTGCTGTTGCCCTGGGGCCACAAGGCCGGCTTCGCCGCGATGGCACTGCTGTCAGTGGCCGCCACCGGTTTTCTTATCCGGCGTCCCCTCAGGGCCCGGACCGCGGCTGCAGACGGCAATGCGCACGCCGCCGGCCACGCCGTGGTCGGGCTGGCCCTGCTCGCGGGCGTAGTACTCGGAGCAGGGGCAGAACAGTCCTTGTGGGCTTTTTCTGAGCGACTTGGCCTGGCCGCTGGCGTGGAGCCGCAGTGGACCGGGGCCGTACTGTCGCTGGCTACCCTGGCTGGGCTTGCCGGGGCAGCCCTGGCTGCGGGGATCGGCACGCGTTACGGCCGCGTGCCCACGCTGGTGGTGGGATTGACGGCCGTGGCAATCATGCGCTGGACGGTTGTCCAGGTGGACAGCCCGGAGGGCTACGCTCTGTCGCAGGCAGCCTGGGGTTTCGCTTTCTTTTTTTCTCTACCCTACCTCGCCGGCACAGCCGCGGTGCTCGACCGCTGGGGCAGGTGGACGACAGCTGCCGTGGGCGCTTCAACGCTGGGTTACGGCCTGGGCCCACTGCTGGGAGGCAAGGTAGCGGCCGTAGGTGGCCTGCCGGCCCTCGGCCCGGCCGTGGGCATGCTGAGCCTGGCTGCGTTGCTGCTGGTTGTTCCCGCCGCTCGCAGGGCGGCCCAGCTCGAAAACACAGCGGCCAGGAAGGACACCCTCGCTGAGGGCGCGCACTTCAGGGAGTGACGGGGATGGAACTGACGTTCAAGTAGAGCGTCGCGCGTTCCTGGGTACGGCCGGGTCCACCAAAGCCACTCACGAGGTCGATCACGTCACGAGTAGTGGGCGGGATGCAGTAGATAGTGGACGAGTAGATATTGGTGGGGTCACCGTCGCCGTTCAGGGTACTTCCACCTTCGGCGAGAATCGGGTCGGTAAAGCACTCTCGCACCGCCTGCACGCAGGCTCCGGCGCCGGGATTGTCATCCGCTGTTCCGAGGAAACCGTCTATCCCGGACTCACAGTTAATGTGGGTCAGGCATTCGCCGGTACACCGCTCACCGGGCGGGCACTCGGTGTCCGAGCTGCAGGCCGTGCCGGCCACGCTGCAGCTTGCGTCGCAGCTCTCCTCGAGCGCCGTCGCCGGGCAGGCCCTGAAAGCGTCCAACACACCTTCGCAATGAAACACGTCGGGGCCAGCCGGGCAGTAGCCGTCCTGTCCGTCGCCGACCTTGGGCAGGCACTGGGGTACGCAGCGCCCGGAAGGACACGCGTCCACGCAGGTGCCCAGGCCGCAATCGCCATCGCTGTCGCACGTTACCCGCTCGAAGGCCGGGTCGCCGCTGCAGTGAGTCGGGTTGGCCGAGCAGGCACCGCCGGGACAATCGCTGTCCTCATCACATGCAAGTCCCAGGTTGACTCCCCCGGCACAGGTCGTGAACTCACCGCCCGCGTTGTTGCCATCAGCACAGCCGGTGCCCAGCTCCGCGCCGGCATCGCAGGACGTACGGCACAGGTTGGGCTTGGTCTGCAAGTTGGAAACCCCTGTCGGACAGGGGCAGTCGAACAGCTCAAAGCCAAGCTCAGTGCAAGGCAAGGTGAAGGCCAGCGAAGTAGGGCCGCTGTTGTGGGCGGTGTGAACCGACCCCACCCTTCCACCCAGGTACTTACCCGGATGCGGCGGGCAGTCACCAGACATTGAACCGTACACAGGGGCCACC
>JACNKC010000100.1:0-5141 GCA_014382245.1 Pseudomonadota bacterium
GGGGTTGGGGAGGGGGCGGGTGGGGGCGGTGGGGCTGCTACCTGGGCGATAATCGCGGCTGGGCCGGTGACCCGCCGCGGCCAGCCCCCTGCCCGGGGGGGGGCGTGTGCGGCGGAGAGTCGGTTGGCGGTTTCGCGTGCATTGGTACGTTCGGGCCCGATGACTACGGTTTCGGTCCCGCCAATGCCCCTCAGATAGGCGGCATCCAGGAGCCCACCACGACCAACGAGTTCGGCACCGGGGTTTACTCTGTGCTGCCGCTCAAGGGCCTGGTCGTGTGGAACACCCATCGCTTCAACCTCACCGATGAGGTCGCCAACGTGGAGGGCTGGGTCAATGTCGACTTTACCAGCGACCGCCAGTACCAGGCCGCGGGCATGTTCGACACCACCTACATATTCAGCCAGGAAGTACCGCCTTTCGAGCAGAGGGAGTACTGCGCGACCCATACCTTTGCTGAGAACACCCACCTGACCGACATCAACAGCCACACTCATTACTGGGGCAAGTACTTCAGGATTTACGGCTCCCCGCAGACTCCCTGCCCGAAGGGCGTGCGGGATCCGTACAACTTCTTCTGGATGACCGACCCTGCTTGTGTACCGGGCAGCCAGGCCGACATGTTCTACGAGAGCTTCGACTACACCGATCCGTTGCAGCTCGATCTCGATCCGCCGATGGTTTTCAGCGGCAGCGTGGCCGACAGGACTATAAAGTTCTGCGCCCTGTTCGACAATGGCGCTTCCAACCCGGTAGAGGTCAAGACCCACTCCGGTTCACCCCAGCCTCCGGTGCCGGGAATGCCCGGCGGACCGTGCGACTGGGACGAGACCTACTGCATAGGCGGTCCGAACGAGGGAGACCTTTGTTACCTGAACGACAGCCTGTGCCCGCTGGGGGTTTGCGACGCGTGCATGCTCAAGGGCGGCGTGACGGCAGGAGACGAAATGTTCATCCCCTTCGGCAATTTCTACATTCCCTGAGCCACGCTGAATGCGAGGCCAGGCAGTTCCCCGGCCGGGGAGACTCCGGAGTCCGTTCCCCCCCTTTTTCGGACTTCGACCATGGGTCTCCCCGGCCTTCTTTTGACTCTTCCCCCGACGGGCTTTCAGGGCTTGACGCGAGCCGTGCCTTTCCTGTAGCGCGGCCCGGGGCTACAGTGCTTTCTTTTCGGTTTGCGGAGGGCTGGCATAGATGGCGATAGTTGAAGAAGTAGAGCGGGGGGCATCGGGCAGGCGGCGCTTGTCGCTCAAGAACCCGGCCACGATGGAGGAACTCGGCGTCATCGAGGTGAGCACGGCTGACGACGTCAACGCCGCGGCAGAGGCTGCCAGGGCCGCGCAACCAGCCTGGGCCCGGGTGTCGCTGAAAGACCGCGCCGCGGTCGTACATAAGGCGGTCAAGGTCATAGTTCGCCGCCGCGACGAGATAGCCGCCGTGTCGATGTCGGAGACCGGCCGCACGGCCCAGGAAACCCTGGCCATGGAGGTGCTCGCCGCCTGCGACGCACTGACCTGGGCTGCCAAGCGCGCGCCCCGCGTGCTGCGTGATCGGCGTCGCTGGATGCACCTGCTCGGGCCCATGAAAAGCCTGCACCTGTTGCACAGGCCGCTTGGCGTGGTGGGAGTTATAACGCCATGGAACGGCCCCTTCATACTGTCGGTCAATCCCACGGCCCAGGCCTTGCTCGCGGGCAACGCGGTGCTGCTCAAGCCGTCGGAAGTCACGCCTGATACGGGCGCGTTGGTGGGCTCGATTTTCGAGGAAGCCGGCTTACCGGCGGGCGTGCTGCAGGTGTTGCCGGGTGACGGCGAAACTGGAGCTGCGCTGGTGGATGCCGACGTTGACAAGATTTCGTTTACCGGTAGCGTGCGCACCGGGCGCAAGATTGGCGAGGCCTGCGGGCGGCGTCTTATCCCCTGCACGCTGGAGCTGGGAGGCAAGGACCCGGCCATCGTTTGCGCTGACGCCAATCTCGACAGGGCTGCCGCGGGCACCGTGTTCGGGGCCTGCATGAACGCTGGGCAGGTGTGCATGGCGGTGGAGCGTATCTACGTCGTCGAAGACGTCTACGAAGAATTCGTCGACAAGGTCGTCGAGTACTGCAGTTCTATAACACCCGGCGGCGACGCTGACATGGGACCAATAATCTGGCCACCCCAGCTGGAGGTCATCGAGAGCCAGCTTGCCGACGCGATGGATAGAGGCGCCACGGTGGCACTCGGCGGAGGGCGGGTGAAAGATGCCGACGGTTTGTATTTTGAACCCACGGTTGTCACCGACGTGACCCACGATATGGCCCTGATGAAGGAAGAGACATTCGGGCCCGTGGTAGCGGTGATGAAAGTGAGCGATGAAGAGGAGGCCTTGCGGCTGGCCAACGACAGCGATTACGGCCTGAGCGCGAGCGTGTGGACGGGCGATAAGCGCAAGGGGCTTGCCCTGGCCAGGCAGATCGAATCGGGATCGGCCTGTGTGAACGATTCCGAGGTCGTCTACGGCGCCACCGAGGCCCCCTTCGGCGGACTCAAGCAGAGCGGCGTGGGCTCGGTAAACTCGGAGAGCGGATTGCTCGGATACAGTCACCTGATGCCGGTGGTCATCGACCGCTTTAACAACGACCGCGAGCAGATGTGGTACCCGTTTGACGCCAAGGGCGCCGACGGTATGCGCAAGGCGATCAACTTTTTATGGAACACCCCGATCGGGAGGTGGATGTCGTGAAGTTCGGACTGCAGCTGGGCTACTGGATGATGGGGCCCGAGGATCCCGTAGAGTTGGTAAAGCTGGCCGAGGACGTTGGCTTTGACTCGGTGTGGACGGCCGAGGCCTATGGCTCGGACGCGATTTCGTACCTGAGCTGGGTAGGGGCGCGCACCAGTCGCATAAAGCTGGGCACCTCGGTGGTGCAGATATCGGCGCGCACGCCTGCCTGCACGGCGATGACCGCCATGACGATGGACCACCTGTCGGGAGGCCGCCTCATCCTGGGCATCGGCGTGTCGGGTCCGCAGGTCGTGGAGGGCTGGTACGGGCAACCGTTTCCGCGGCCGATGGCCCGCACCCGCGAGTTCATAGAGTTGCTTCGCACGATGCTCAAGCGCGAGGGCCCGGTGACCTTTGACGGCGACCACTACCAGCTGCCGCTGGACGGCGGTAGCGGCCTCGGAAAAGCGCTCAAGCTCATTAACAAGCCCCTACGCGCCGACCTGCCGATCTACCTGGGCGCGGAGGGCCCGAAAAACGTGAAGATGGCGACCGAGATCTGCGACGGTTGGCTGCCCTTGTTCATTTCTCCCGACAGCTTTGACATCTACGCTGACTCGCTGGAAAACCTGCGTCCGGGTTTCGAGATCGCCTGCCCGGTGCAGGTGGTCATCAACGATGATCTTGAGCAGGCCCTTTCGACGGTCAAGTTCATGCTGGCTTTCTACATAGGCGGTATGGGCGCCAAGGGGCGCAATTTTCACAAGGAACTGATCGGCAGGCTGGGCTTTGCCGAGGCGGCCGAAAAGATCCAATCCTTGTTTTTCGAAGGCAAGCGCGACGAAGCGGTTGCCGCAGTGCCCGACGCGCTGGCCGACGCGGTGTCGTTGGCCGGACCGCGCGAGCGGATTCTCGACCGCCTGCAGGCCTGGGAGGATAGTCCCGTCACGACCATACTCGTTGGCACCCGGGATCCCGAGGTCGTCAAGTTGCTGGGCGAGAGCGCCTGAACTTCCCGCGCTTGGCAATAACTCGCAGCCCTGTTTCCGTATAATACGAAAATCGCCTGGCAGTGCCTTCCTGTGATGGCCTGTTTACAGGGAGTTCGGTGGAAGAGACGTTGGCACTACTGTTGCATTAGAAGGGCGCGGCGCGAGCGTGACTCGGAACAGGCCGGCCAAGCAAGGGCGGCAGCGGGGTCTGTCGGTTTCCGGGTCACGCCATCGCGCCGCAACTTTTCGGTAGTATTCTTCGTGCTACCAGGCGCCGGTGGCCCCTTGCTGGGGGTCACCGGCACTTTTTTCTACACCCCGCGTTTTACCCCTTTGGGGGAGAGACAGCTTCCTTTCTAGCTGTCACTCTTGCGGAAAGGGGTTCCTAGGTCCCGCAAATGAGGTGACATATGTCTTTGAGGTCTTACCGCCGGCCTGCTTGGCTTTTTCTTCTTGTATTACTCCAGGGAGGGATCTTTCTTCCTTCAACATCACTGGCTGACCATCACAAGGTGGCCGCAGCCGGTGCGGTCCAGTGTTCAGATAATCCGTCCGTCGCCGTGGTGGACCTCCAGCTAGAGGCGGCCGGCGAAAACCTTTGGGCGAATTGCATCGCGCTTAGCTTCCAGGATTCTACGGGTGCGACTACCGGTGTGTTTCCGGTCACCAGCGATACCCCTGATGGTGCTGGAGTCATCGTACGCGCAGGCAGTTCGGCCTTGTCGGCACTGGCCGGAGCGCCGGTTCTCGACCTGGTTTTTGACTCCGGCCTGCTGGGTTCACCGGGTGGCCAGTCTTGCTACATCGGTTCAGGGGTGGGCAGCCACCCGTCGGGCGCAGGCTGCAGGAGCATCGACGTATGCCAGGCGCTCACCCAGGTGGTGTGCGGTTGTGACGGTGTCCCGGGTACGGTGGACGACGGAGTGATTTGTGGTGGGGGGCCGGTCTGCGGTGACGGTGTTATCGATGCCGGCGAGCAATGCGACGATGGCAACAACCTGCCTGGCGACTGTTGCTCGGCGTCCTGTAGCTTTGAAACAGGAAGCTGTGACGATGGAGTAGCCTGCACGACCGTGGATACCTGTGTTGGGGGCGTTTGCACGGGGGTGGGCGCAGCAAACGATGCGACCTGTGACGGCATTGACGAAGATTGTGATGGACTTTTCGACGAGGATTTTGTTGGCGCGAGCACGGCTTGTGGCACTGGTGCCTGCGCGGCGTCCGGGGTGGAATCGTGCGTGGGGGGAGCAATCGAGAGCAGCTGTACCCCGGGCGTACCAGCAGCCGACGACGCCACCTGTGATGGCATTGACGACGACTGCGATGGACTTTTCGACGAGGATTTTGTCGGCGGGAGCTCAACTTGTGGCACTGGCGCCTGCGCGACCTCCGGGGTGGAATCGTGCGTGGGGGGAGCAATCGAGAGCAGCTGTACCCCGGGCG
>JACNKC010000100.1:5411-18223 GCA_014382245.1 Pseudomonadota bacterium
GACGGTGGTACCGACGAGGACTACATGTCGATGGCTACCAGCTGTGGCGTCGGTGCCTGCGCGGCCAGCGGCGTGACGTCGTGTGTTGGTGGTGCTGTCCAGGATTCGTGCAGTGCGGGCACGCCAGCTGCCGACGACGCCACCTGTGACGGAGTCGACGATGACTGCGACGGTGGTACCGACGAGGACTACATGTCGATGGCTACCAGCTGTGGCGTCGGTGCCTGCGCGGCCAGCGGCGTGACGTCATGTATAGCCGGGGCGGTCGAGGATTCTTGCAGCGAGGGTACTCCTGAGCCCAGCGATGAGACTTGTGATGGCATTGACGAAGATTGCGATGGACTTTCTGACGAGGATTTTGTCGGCGTGAGCACGACTTGTGGCACAGGTGCCTGCGCGGCCACCGGCGTGGAATCGTGCGTGGGGGGAGCGATCGAGGGCAGCTGTACCCCGGGCACGCCAGCAGCTGACGACGCCACCTGTGACGGAGTCGACGATGACTGTGACGGTGGTACCGACGAGGACTACATGTCGATGGCTACCAGCTGTGGCGTCGGTGCCTGCGCGGCCAGCGGCGTGACGTCATGTATAGCCGGGGCGGTCGAGGATTCTTGCAGCGAGGGTACTCCTGAGCCCAGCGATGAGACTTGTGATGGCATTGACGAAGATTGCGATGGACTTTCTGACGAGGATTTTGTCGGCGTGAGCACGACTTGTGGCACAGGTGCCTGCGCGGCCACCGGCGTGGAATCGTGCGTGGGGGGAGCGATCGAGGGCAGCTGTACCCCGGGCACGCCAGCAGCTGACGACGCCACCTGTGACGGAGTCGACGATGACTGTGACGGTGGTACCGACGAGGACTACATGTCGATGGCTACCAGCTGTGGCGTCGGTGCCTGCGCGGCCAGCGGCGTGACGTCGTGTGTTGGTGGTGCTGTCCAGGATTCGTGCAGTGCGGGCACGCCAGCTGCCGACGACGCCACCTGTGACGGAGTCGACGATGACTGCGACGGTGGTACCGACGAGGACTACATGTCGATGGCTACCAGCTGTGGCGTCGGTGCCTGCGCGGCCAGCGGCGTGACGTCGTGTGTTGGTGGTGCTGTCCAGGATTTGTGCAGTGCGGGCACGCCAGCTGCTGACGACGCCACCTGTGACGGAGTCGACGATGACTGCGATGGAGAGGTCGACGAAGATTTTACCGAGTGCGGAGACGGTGACGATTGCACCGAGGATACCTGCGGTCCGGGGGGCGTTTGCGAGAGCGTCCCGCTGGACGGACTTCCCTGTGAGGACGGTGACCCCTGCACAATAAACGATACCTGTTCATCGGGGGGCTGTGTCCCGGGTACAGCCAGGTTCTGCAACGACGGGAACCCCTGTACCGATGACAGCTGTCTTACAGGCGGCTGCGTCTACAGCGCCAACTCTGCCGCGTGCGATGACGGAGACCCGTGCACCCTGGTCGATTCGTGCTCCGCAACTGTCTGCGTGGGAAGTGGGGCTGATGACTGTGATGACCAGAACGACTGCACCGCTGATAGCTGTGAGTCGGGCAACGGCTGTGTCTACGAAGTTACTGGCGGTTCATGCGAGGACGGGGATTTCTGTACGGTGACAGATACTTGCACTGACGGCCAGTGCGTAGCCGGCGATGCCAGGGAGCTGGGCGAGGTCTTCTTAAAGGCAATCACCAAAGACGGGGCGGCCAGGGACAAGCTGTTGGTCAAGGCCGAGCTTCCACTGGCGGCTATAGAATCTACCCCCGACCAGGGCTTCGTGCTCGCGCTTGCCGATGAGAACTTTGAGCCCATGTACCTGTCGACGCTTCCACTTGGAGCCTTCAGCTCTAACTCGAGTGGCAGCTCCTTCAAGTTCAAGGACAAGACGGGCTCGGTCGAAGGCGGCAACAAGATGGTGCTGGTCAAGGTGCGCTACAACCATAAAACCGGAACCATGAAAGTGAAGGCGAAAATGAAAGGCGCCGACATACAGGCTATGTCGGGAAGGTCTGCGGTGACTGCTTCACTGGCCCTGGGCGATCCTGCAACCACGGGGGACTGCCTCAGGGCCTTGTCCTTGCCCTGTTATCCGAGGTCGTACTCGGTTAATCTCTGTCGCTGAGCAATGAGCAGCTGATCAGGCGTCATTTCCGAGGCAGTCCGCCCTGTCGCGGGTGGACCCCCAACGGTTGACCGGGGAGGAGAAGCGATGAGGGTAGTCGTAGCAGGCGGAGCGGGTGACGTGGGCAGCAACGCTGTCGCTGACCTCGTGGAGTCCGACGGTGTCGAGTCGGTGGTCATCGCCGACCGCGATATAACAGCAGCCGCGAAGTTGGCCGAAGGTCTTTCCGGTCGTGGCGCGACGGTCGAGGCACTGGAGGTCGATGCCAACGATCACGATCAACTGGTGGCCGCTTTTTCTGACTGTGACGTGGTGGCTTCGGCGTTGGGGCCGTTTTTTCGTTTCGAGCCGTTGTTGGCCGCCGCAGCGCTGGCCGCGGGCAGTGACTACGTCAGTGTCTGCGACGAGTGGGAACCGGCCGGCCAGGTACTCGACCAGTTCCACCAGCCGGCGGTGGAGCGAGGCGTCACCGTATTGACGGGCATGGGCGTGAGCCCCGGGATCACCAACCTGGTGATCGCCCGACTGATCAACGAGCTCGACCGGGCTGATAGCGCCGACGTGTACGTTTACCAGCCGCTTGATGCCGGCGGTGGTGAGGCCGTGTTGCGGCACATGCTGCACATCATGAGCGGGTACGTATACGCGTGGCGTGGAGGCGAAGACGCGATGATCGCCGCTTGCAGCGAGAGTCGCGAGGTTGAATTCGCGACCGCTGGATCGCTGAACACCTGGAACATGGGTCACAGCGAACCGCGCACGCTGCCGCATTATTTTCCGGCCTTGGATGAGGTCGGTTTTTACATGGGATTTGGCAGCGGTTCGCGCCTGCTGGTAGAGGCTGCTCGCTGGGGGGTGTTTTCTGTGGGCCCCTTGCGCGAGCTGTCGCTGTGGCTGCTGCAGCTGGCCGAGGGTTTGTTTCCTGCCAACGAGCCTGTTCCCGGGGAGCTTCGTATTGACGTCACCGGCGAGAAGGACGGCGAACCCTGCACCCTGGGCATGTTCGCGGAAGGAACGATGGGAGGGTCAACAGGCGCCTCGTTGTCGGTGGCCGCGCAGATGCTGGTCCGCGGCGAACAGCACTCGGGTCCGGGTGCCTGGGCACCGGAGGGCTGCCTCGACGCGTCGGCCTTCGTCGGCCACATGCGCTCGCGCGGGCTGGTGGCCTGGCGTGACCTGGCCCGGACCGTACCCTTCGAGTAGTCGCCGGTGCAGCGACAACAATCCAGCCGTAGCGGGGTCGTGTTTGATCTCGACGGGACTCTCATCGACTCGCTGGCCGACCTTGCCAACTCCAGCAACGAAGTGCTGGCGGGCATGGGCTTTCCGGTACACGACCACGCCGCGTATCGCTACTTCGTGGGCGAGGGGATCGTCCTGCTCATGGCGCGGGCACTGCCCGCGCAGGCGGCGGCAGACCCGAGGGTACTCGAGCGCTGCGTTGGCGCGGTTCGCAAGGTTTACGCCCGCCGCTGTCGTGAACACACCAGGCCTTACCCCGGCATAAAGGCCATGCTGGCCGAACTGGGCTCTCGCGGGGTTCCCTTTGCCGTGCTGTCGAACAAGCCTGACTACTATACCCGTCGGCTGGTACGCGAGCTGTTTGGAAGGTTTTCTTTCGCGGCGGTCGTCGGAGCCCGGGATGCTGTGCCCCGCAAGCCGTCGCCGGTTTCGGCCAGGCGGGTGGCCGCGCGCTTGCAGTTGCCACCCAGCCGTTGCCTGCTCGTAGGCGACACCCCCGTCGATATGGCCACCGCCAGCTCCGCCGGTATGCTGCCGGTCGGGGTCGAGTGGGGATTCAGGGGCCGAAGAGAGCTTCTTGATTCGGGGGCCGCCGTGGTGCTCGCTCGGCCCTCAGCTTTGATCGGCCTGGCCTGAAGCCTGCTCACGGGCCCAGGCGTAGTCGGCCTTGCCGCTGGGGCTACGGCGTATCTCGTCAACGAAGACCCAGTCGCGGGGAAGCTTGTAACGCGCGATGTGTTCAGCGCAGCCAAGCCCCAGCTCCTCTGCCGTGGTGCTCGCCCCGGGCACCAGTTGCACTACCGCCACCACTTCCTGCCCCCAGTGTTTGCTGGCACGGCCGACCACTATGGCGTCGTATACGCCGGCGTGGTGCTTGAGTGCCTGCTCCACCTCCTCGGCAAAAATTTTTTCTCCGCCCGAGTTTATGGTCACCGAGTCCCGACCGAGAAGTTCGATGCGACCGTCCACCGACCAGCGGGCCCTGTCGCCGGGCACCGTGTAACGGATGCCATCCACCAGCGGAAAAGTACGCAGCGTTTTCTCTTCGTCGCCAAGGTAGCCCAGCGGTATGCGGCCACTGCGTGCAAACCAGCCGGTGTCCGTGTTGCCGAGTGGCAGTTGCCCGGTCAGCTCGGCGTTGAGTACCAGGCTGCCCGGGGCGGCGTCAAAACTGCCGGTCGCCACCTCGCCGCCACCGCGGCTGTAGTGGTTGCCCTGGTTGCCGCTTTCCGATGATCCCACGGCGTCGAGTATGGTCAGCCCCGGGATCTGTTCGACCAGGCCTTGCTTGACCTCTACGCTCAGCGCGGCGCCGCCGGTTATGAGCGTGCGCAGGCAGGGCAGCTCGTAGTTGCCCGCCTGCAGCTCGGCGAGCAGGGGCCGGCCGAAGGCATCACCGATGATGAGCAGCGCGGTGGCTCGTTCCTGCGCCACTGTTTCGAGCAGCCCGGCGGGGTCGAGGCCGCGGGAGTTGTTCCTGACGATAACCGTGCCACCGGCCGCAAAGGTGCTGAAGGCGCTCCAGTGGGCCGCGCCGTGCATGAAGGGGGAGGCAGGCAGTACCCTGGGCTCCCGTCCCGTAGCCCGTTCGGCTATTTCATCGAGACTGGCGAACTCCTTGCCGCGTCGGTCCGTACCCCCGAGCGCGGCCGCAAAAACGTCGGCTTGTCGCCACAGCACGCCCTTGGGCATTCCCGTCGTGCCGCCGGTGTATAGCAGGTAGAGGTCGTCGGGCGAAGGCTGCAGGCCGGGGTCGAGCTCGGGGGCCGCGGCCAGGGCGCGCTCGTAGTCCTGCGCGCCTTGCAACAGCGGCTGGCCCGAACCGTCGTCAACCTGCAGCAGCAGCTCCACGCCGTGGAGTCGCGGCAGCACCCGGGCGAGGGTGGGGGCCAGCGAGGCGTGGTATACCAACGCGCGCAGGCCCGCGTCGCGCAAGAGGTACTCGAGTTCTTCTTCGACGTAACGGTAGTTGACGTTGAAGGGAGCAACCCGCGCGGCAAACGAGCCGAGCATGCCCTCGAGGTACTCGGGGCAGTTGTACAGGTACAGTCCCAGCGTGGCCTGCCCGGACTGCCAGTTCTTGAGTTCGTTACGCTCGGCGAAGGGCGCCAGGCCGTACGAGGCCAGGAGCCCGGCCAGCTTGAGCGAACGGGCCTCCAGCTGGCGGTAGTCCAGGCGTCGAGAGCCCTGTACCAGGCACTCGCGGTCGGGAACGGCTGCCGCGACCGTTCGAAAAACCGACCAGAGGTTGAATTCCATGATCGCGTTTCGCTTTCCGGCGTATCAGTCCCAGCCGGCCAGGCGGTACATCGCGACCACGGCCGCGCCACCGAGTCCGAGGTTGTGTTGCAGCGCCACCTTGGCTCCGTCGACCTGCCGCTTGTCGGCTTCGCCGCGCAGCTGCCAGCTCAGCTCCGCGCACTGGGCCAGCCCGGTAGCACCCAGGGGGTGGCCCTTGGATATCAAGCCACCCGAAGGGTTGACCACCGTCTTGCCGCCGTAAGTGAACGCGCCCTCGTCGGTCATAAGCCCACCTTCGCCTTCGCCGCACAGGCCGAGGCCCTCGTAGGTGACCATCTCGTTGCACGAAAAGCAGTCGTGCAGCTCCACCACGTCCACGTCCTCGGGGCCCACGCCGCTTTGCTCGTACACGTCCTGCGCGGCCCTGGCCGTCATGTCCTGGCCCACCAGCTTTATGCAGCTCTTTTCAAACGAACTGGGAAAGTCGGTGGTCATCGACATGCCTATTATTTCGACAGCCTTCGCCTGCAGGCCGTGCTTGCGCACGAAGTCTTCGCTGGCCAGTATCGCGGCTCCCGAGCCGTCCGAGGTCGGGCAGCACTGCAGCTTGGTGAGCGGTTCGTAGATCGTGGGGGCGGCCAGTATTTCTTCGAGCGAGTACTCGTCCTGGAACTGCGAGTAGGGGTTGTTGACCGAGTGCTTGTGGTTCTTCATTCCAATTTTCGCGAACTGCTCGGGTGTGCTGCCGTAGCGATCCATGTGTTCGCGTCCGGCGTTGCCGAAGAATTGCGGCGCTACGGGCGCCTCGGCCAGCTCGCGCACGCCCAGCATGGTATCAAGGTGCCGATCCATGGGGATGGTGCGATCGGTGTACTTGATGCCCAGCGAGCCCTTCTCCATCTTCTCGAAGCCGAGCGCCAGCGCGCAGTCGGCGAGCCCGCCCTCGATGAACTGCTTGGCCATGAACAGAGCCGTCGAGCCGGTGGAGCAGTTGTTGTTTACGTTGTAGACCGGGATGCCGGTCAGCCCGAGCTCGTATACCGCGCGTTGCCCACAGGTGGAGTCCCCGTAGCAGTAACCTACGCAGGCCTGTTCAACTTCGTCGTAGGGAATGCCGGCGTCTTCGAGGGCCCGGGTTCCCGATTCCCTCGCCATGTCGGGGTAGTCCCAATCGCGGGCTCCCGGCTTTTCAAACTTGGTCATGCCCACGCCTACGACGTACACTTTTCTTCCCATCGGTAAATTCTCCTCTTCGGGATTGCTGATGTGCCGCGTCCAGCGGGGTCGGTCTCATGCAGCCGGTCCGGCGGCTCCCGAAAGCCACCGCGCAGGGCTGTTATACAGGGTTTTTCTGTACAGACCAGCCGCAGCCGGGGCAGCGTTGGGCTGGTCGCGAGCCCGCGAGTCGGAGCTTGAGCAGCCGGGTGTGCTACCCCCCGGACGGGCGGGTGGGATCCCGTGTTTGTTGGCTGCTTGATGAGATTATTTTCGTCCACCGCGGGAAGACGTGACCTGTGCGATTGCGCAAAGCGTGATCTTTGCTCGACCTGTTGCGCTGGCGCAGGAAAGTGGGTTGCCCGGGAAGCAGAGAAGCAGCCGGGCTGCTCCTTGTCGAGAATCGAGAGCCAGTTGCCGTGCGACCTTTTCAGCGTTGCAGAAGCTATTGGCTCGCTACCTCGGCAGCCGGGCGGTTCCGCCGCTAGCAATACCCGTTCGGGTGGTAGCCAGGCCTGGCGCAACGAGGGTGGGGCAGAAAACGGATCTCCGCCTGAAGTTCATTATCGGCCGATCCCCTTGACAGGCTGAGCAAAGCCCTCGTCACTCGATCGCTGGGACTCACCCGGCTTCGACGGAGCGAAAACCGTTGGCTTGGCCAGACTGATGAGTTCCGGGGGTTACTAGCGTGATGAAGAAACCTGTTGTCTCATCGATTGCCCGCGTACTGCTGACCGCCGCGCTGGCGAGTACCGTCGTCTTCTCGGCCGCGGAGGCCGGGGCGGCCCAGGTCAGGATCAACGGTGTACCGGCTTCAGCCGCACCGGGAGCGACATTCACCGCCGAGCTCGTGGTCGACACCGGTTCGACATCGATCCCACTGGGGTCTTACTCGGTAATTCTCTCCTGGTCACCCGATCTGCTTACGCCGGGCACGACCGCGGGAGGCAACACGCTTGAGTTTTCAGGCCCCCCCTTCGGCAATACCGGTACGGCCCAGGTCGCGGTAGCAGGGTTCAACCTGATGAGCCTGTCCTCGCCCGGCGGTATAGTCAGCGTCGCGCAGATTCCCTTCACGATTTCCGGCACAGCTTCCGGGCAGACCATAGATCTCTCTTTCTCCAACGTAGTGGCTTCGGACACCAACGGTGCTTCACTGCCGGTAAACACGCTTGGTGCTTCCTTGGTAGTGGGAGCCGAATGCGGCAACGGTATCGTCGAGGCTGGCGAGACCTGCGACGACGGCAACAACACAGCCGGCGACTGCTGTGCTGCTGATTGCACGGCTGAAATCGGCGCCTGCGATGACGCTAGCGTCTGCACCACCGGCGACACCTGCAGTGCGGCCGGCGTTTGCGAGGGCGCGGCGCTGGACTGCGGCGACGGCAACGTCTGCACCGATGACATCTGCGACCCGGCCAGCGGTTGCTCCAACCTTACCAACAACGCGGCTTGCGATGATGGAGATCCCTGCACCAGCGGCGACCAGTGCGATGTTGGATCCTGCGTGGCTGGCGGACCCACGACTTGTGATGACTCCAACGCCTGCACCACCGACAGCTGTTCGGCCGGGATCGGCTGCCAGTTCGTGCCGGGGTTGATTGACTGCAACGATGGTAACGGGTGCACCGACGACACTTGTGATCCCGCCAGCGGTTGCGTGAACAGCAACAACAGTTTGGCCTGCGATGACGGTAACGCCTGCACGACGGCCGACACCTGCACGGGGGGAAGCTGCGTGGGCGGACTGCCTCCTGGCTGCGACGACGGCAACAACTGCACGGTCGATACCTGTCATGACCTACTGGGTTGTGTAAACACGACGCTTATCGATGGCAGCGCCTGCCTGGACGGTGACGCCTGCAACGGTGCTGAGACCTGCCAGGCCGGCGCTTGCACGGCCGGCGTCGCGTTGAACTGCGACGATGGCAATTCCTGTACCGGCGACGGCTGCGACACGCTCAGCGGATGCGTGAATTTCGCGGTGGCCGACGGGACGACCTGCGCCGATGGCGACGCCTGTAACGGCGACGAAACCTGCCAGTCGGGTGCCTGCAGTGCAGGGTCGGCCTTGAACTGTGACGACGCAAATGTTTGCACCATCGACAGCTGCGATGCGGCCACGGGTTGCGCGAACGCGGCGGTGGCCGACGGCTCGACCTGCGCCGATGGCGACGCCTGTAACGGTGATGAGACCTGCCAGTCGGGCAACTGTGTCGCGGGGGCGGCGGTTAATTGCTCCGACGGCAATGCCTGTACCATCGACACCTGCTCGCCGGGGGACGGTAACTGCTCGCACCAGGTGAGCAACGATTCGGCATGTCCCGACGCTCAGCTAAGGCTTGAGGGCGTACCTGCATCCCTGGTTCCCGGGGCTGATTTTCAGGCCAATCTTGTTATCGACACCGGTTCCGCTTCTGAGTTTCTCGGTGCCTACACGGTGGATTTTGCCTGGCCTGCAGCACTGGCCGTGTTGGACAGCGTCGGCGGCGGTAACGCGATCGAGTTTTCCGGGGCTCCCGTGGCTAACCTGGGCCTGGGTACTGCTACCCTGGCAGCCTTCCAGGGTTCGAGCTTGACTTCACCTTCGGGTGCGGTGCATGTCGCGACGCTCCATTTTTCTGTGCCCGCCGACGCGGCCGCCGGTTCGACGATCGATATTTCGGTTTCTGCCTCGACCGTGACTGACGTTGACGGCGTTGCTATGTCTGCCACTGCCACGGGCGCGAACGTGTACGTGGAGTCGGTTTGTGGCAACGGCATCGTAGAACTGGCCGAGCAGTGCGATGACGGCGGCACTGTCGACGGCGATTGTTGCTCGTCTGCCTGTTCGCTCGAGGTAGGCAGTTGTGATGATGGTGATGCTTGCACGGCCAACGACACCTGCGTGGGAGCGACCTGCGTTTCTGATGCGCCCACCGATTGCGACGACGGTGACCTGTGTACCGACGATAGCTGCAACGCGGCGGTCGGCTGCGACAATGTGAACAACACGGCGGCCTGCGATGATGGCAGTGCCTGTACCACCCAGGATTTCTGTTTCCTGGGCGCTTGTCTCGGCATACAGCCTCCCAACTGTGATGACGGCAACGGCTGCACCGACGACAGCTGCGAAGCTCTTACTGGCTGCGTGAACGCCAACAACGCGACCGCTTGCGACGACGGCGACGCTTGTACCACCGCGGACACCTGCTCGGCAGGTGCTTGTGTTGGCGGCGTTCCCCCGAACTGCGACGACGGCAACCTTTGTACCGACGACAGCTGCGACATTGTGACGGGCTGCGTGAACGCCGACAATGTTGTCGCTTGCGATGATGGCCTGTTCTGCAACGGAGCCGACGTCTGCGCGGCCGGTGCGTGTGGTCACGAGGGCGACCCCTGTGCCGCTGGAATCGCTTGCAACAACAGCTGTGACGAGACCGCCGACAATTGTTTGAACCCCGTGGCTACCTCATGCACGGCCGATCCGGACACCTGCACACTGGAGCAGTGCGACGGACTGGGCGCCTGCGTACCAGCGCCAACGGGCATCGAGAACGCCGGCCCCGTGAATCCTGACAATGGCTTTCCGGGCTACTACGTCGATACAGCGGGTATAGCGCTCGAGCTCTGCCTGGAGCCGGGTGCGTGTTTCGACCCGCTGCTGGAGCTTCCCGATCCCTCGGCACCGGTTTCTTTTCCGGCTAACTTTCCCGAGGAGGCTTTCTGGTGGATGGGCGAGGCGGTCCTGGCCACGCCGGCCGGTGGCCAACTGAGGCTGAGCATGGCGCTGGAGGGGGCCTTCGGTGGTGGAGTGGTATCAGCCGGCGACCAGATCGCGTTCACTCGGGTGAGGGTCAAGGGCACCGGCCTGTCACCGTTCGCGAGCTACGTCATGTCGCACCCCTACGGCACCGACACCGTGACCGCCGATGGCGCCGGTGAGGTGAACTTCACCGACGATGTCGATGTATTTGGCCCGGGAGCGGTCCTGCCCGGTGACGGCAGCATAGGCCCCTTCCTGGTCTGGGACGATGGTACGGCCCCGCTGGGAACCATCGGAAGCCCGTTGGTCGCTCACACGGTAACGGGTAGCCCCTGCAACCAGAACTATTTCCGTGTAGATGGCCCGGGCCTGGGAACGCCCAGCCTGGAAACTGATCTTTTCACTGTGCTGGGTCACACGGTTGATCCCTGCGGTAACGGTTTTGTCGACTACGGGGAGCAGTGCGACGACGGCAACACCCTCGACGGTGACTGCTGCACGTCGAGCTGTGGCCTGGTGGCCGCGGCAACCGCGTGTACCGACCACAACGTGTGTACCGATAACACTGTCTGTGACGGCCTGGGCGCGACCTGCCCCGTGGCCAGTTTTACTGTAGCGGCTTGCGATGACGGCGATGCTTGTACCACGAATGATACCTGTGCAGCCGGCACCTGCGTTGGCGGTGTGGCCCCGGCCTGCGATGACGGGCTTTTCTGCACGGGTATTGAGAGTTGCGATTCCGTGTTGGGCTGCGTGGACAACGCGGACCCGGTCGCCGACGACGGCGTGGGTTGCACCGACGACAGCTGCGACGAGATCAATGATGTAATTGTAAACACGGTCAACGACGACCTTTGCGATGATGGCCAGTTCTGCACCGGCGTAGAGACCTGCGACGCAAGCCTGGGCTGCCAGGACAACGCGGATCCGGTTGCCGACGACGGCGTGGGCTGCACCGACGATAGCTGCGACGAGATCAACGATGTAATTGTCAACGCGATCAACCACGGCAGCTGCGACGACAACTTGTACTGCACGGGTGTTGAAAGCTGTGATGCTGTGCTGGGTTGCCAGGACAACGCCGATCCGAACGCCGACGATGGCGTGCCTTGCACGGTTGATTCCTGCGACGAGGTCGCCGACGTTATCGTCAACGCGGTCAATGACGCGTTCTGTGACGACACGCTGTTCTGCACGGGCGTCGAAACCTGCGACGCTGTGCTGGGTTGCCAGGACAACCCCGATCCGCTTGCCGACGATGGCGTGCCTTGCACGGTTGATTCCTGCGACGAGGTCAACGACGTTATCGTCAACGCGGTCAACGACGCGTTCTGTGACGACACACTGTTCTGCACGGGCGTGGAGACCTGCGACGCCACTCTGGGCTGCCAGGACAACGCAGATCCGCTTGCTGACGATGGTGTGGGCTGCACGGACGATTTCTGCGACGAAGTGAACGACGTGATCGTCAACGCTATCAACGACGGTAACTGCGAAGACGGAAACCTCTGCACTTCGGATTCCTGCGACGCGGTTTTGGATTGCCTCAACGCCAATAATGCCTTGGCTTGTGATGACGGCAATGCCTGCACTACCGGCGACGTGTGCGCAGTCGGTGCCTGCAACGGCGTTGATACTTCTGTCGTGGACTGCGACGACGGCAACTTGTGCACCGACGATAGTTGCGACGTGGTTCTGGGCTGCGTGAACGGAAACAACGTGCTGGCTTGCGACGATGGTAACGCCTGCACCACGGCTGATACCTGTGCGGAAGGAGCTTGCGTGGGCGGTGTCGCTCCGGATTGCGACGATGCTAACGGTTGCACCGACGATTTCTGCAACTCGCTCGACGGCTGCATCAATGCCTCTAACGTGGCCCCCTGTGACGACTCGGATGCCTGCACCACGCAGGACACCTGCTCGGGCGGGTCTTGCGTGGGCGGTGTAGCGCCGGTCTGCGATGACGGCCTATTCTGCACCGGTGTAGAGAGCTGTGACGCGCTGCTTGGTTGCCAGGACAACGCTGATCCGGTTGCCGACGACGGCGTAGCCTGCACGGATGACTCGTGCGACGAGCTCAATGATGTCATAGTTAACGCCGTAAACGACTCAAACTGCGATGATGGCCTATTCTGCACCGGTGTAGAGAGCTGTGACGCGCTGCTTGGTTGCCAGGACAACGCTGATCCTGTTGCCGACGACGGCGTAACCTGCACGGATGACTCGTGCGACGAGGTCAACGACG
>JACNKC010000004.1 GCA_014382245.1 Pseudomonadota bacterium
CGTCGCGGTTATCCCCGGGAGGGGCCATCTCGACCGAGCCGTGGCTTCAGCCCTGCGGCTCGTGGGGCTTGCCCGTCTTTTCCTGTATGCGCTGAAGGCCGGCCTCCACCTGCTCGCGGTCGCCGGCTCCCAGGCCCTCGATAAAAGCCGACACCAGCATGCGCATCATCGCCCCCTCGGCCGGGTCGAGCCGGTCGCCCAGCTCTACCAGGTCGGCCATGGCCGCCGCCAGCGCGGTCAGCGCCTCGGGGCTGCGGCCGTCGTCGCGCGCCGCCATCGCCTCTATGAGCCGGGCTTTCACCCTCTCGACCACCGGCGCGGCCTCCGGACCAATCACGGTCACCAGCTCGCCCAGTCCACCCGCCAGTCTTTCGATAGCCCACAATCGTTCGTCGGTCGCCATACGGCGATTATCGGGTAGGGTGGGCAGGATGCAAGTTTTCGTGCTACCTTCGTGGCGATGACCCACAACGGCCCATCTCCCGACTCTTACCGCCAACGCCGCGAAACCCTGCTCGCCCGACTCAACGACGCGGTTCTGTTTCTTCCCCCCGTCGAGGAGGCACGCTACTCCAACGACGTGCACTATCGCTACCGGCCCGACAGCGACACGCGCTACCTGAGCGGCTTCGAAGAGCCCTGTTCGCTGATGCTGGTGGCCGGGGACTGCGAATCGAAGGGTTTCTCAATGTTCGTACGCGAGCGCGACCCGCAGAGCGAGACCTGGACCGGGCGCAGGGCCGGTCTTGAAGGCGCGCGCGAAACCTACGGCGCGGACAACGCGTGGGCCCTGGAACAAGGCGAAGAAAAACTCGAGCAGGCCCTGGGCGGCGCGCGAACGCTTTACTACGGTTTCGGGCGCAGCGCCGACAGCGACAACGCGATGCTCGAACTCGTGAAGCGGGTCAACGCCGGGCGTCCCCGCAGCGGCCTGGCCCCGCTGGTGCTTCACGATAGTTCGGAGCTGATGTCCGAAATGCGGCTTTTCAAGTCCGACGAGGAAGCCGAGCTCATGCGGCGTTCCTGCGCCATAGCCGTGCAGGCCCACCTCGCTGTGCTCGAAGACCTGCGGCCCGGCCACAGCGAATCCGATATCGAGGCCAGCGTGGAATACCGGTTTCGTCGCGGTGGCTGTTCGGGGCCGGCCTACGGCACTATCGCCGCGGCGGGCAACAACGCTACCGTGCTGCACTACACCTCCAACCTGGGGACACCCGGCCAGGGCGACCTCGTGTTGCTCGACGCGGGCGGCGAGTACGGCGGCTACGCGGCCGATATCACGTCGACCTTTCCCATGAGCGCCGACTGGACCGACGCGCAGGCCGAGTTGTACGACCTCGTGCTCGCGGCCCAGCGCAGCGCTCTCGCGCAGGTAAAACCGGGATCCAGCTGCGACAGCGTGCACCAGGCAGCTCTCGGTGTACTCGTACAGGGAATGCACGACCTCGGGCTGCTCGAAGGCAGCGACACGAGCGCTTCGCTGGAGTCGGGCGCCTACCAGCCCTACTACATGCACCGCACCAGCCACTGGCTGGGCATGGACGTGCACGACGTGGGCAGCTACCGCGACGACGAAGGGCCACGGCCACTGGCCGCGGGAATGGTGCTCACCGTGGAGCCGGGCATCTATGTGCGTAGAGACAGCGAGGCACCCGAGCGTTTCAGGGGAATCGGCATACGCCTGGAAGACGACGTTCTGGTCACGGCCGATGGCAACGACAACCTCACCGGCGCGCTGCCACGCGAGCGTGACGAAATATCAAGAATACGCCGCGCGGCGCTTTCCTGACCCACCGGCGTACAGTTTTCGGCGCTCAGTCGGCCGCGTGTCTCGACAGGTAGGCGATGATCTTCTCGCGCTCTTCGTCGGCGAGGCGCGGTAGCCCGCGGCGCTCAAGCTCGCTCTCCATGCGCACGACCATGATGCCCCACATGGCCGGTTTCATGAGCCCCGGCTCGTAGGGCGGGTGGCAGCCACCGCAGCGCAGGCTGTAAAGCCGCTCGTCGGCGCTGCCCTGCTCAGGCAGTGCCGGCCCGCACCCCGCCCCCACGGAGGCCAACAGCACTATCAACGCACCCGCCTGCAGCGACGATCTTATGCTCACGCCCCGGCCTTTCCGGGCAGCTGCCTGCAGCAGCGTGCCTCCTGGCCGGGTGCCTCGGCAACGGTCACTTCCAGGCTGAGCAGTGTGCGATCCGCGGGCAGGGCCAGCTCCTCGACCAGGCGATCGCAGAACCACAACGCGAGTTCTTCTGCCGACGAGTGGGCTATGGGGAGCATGGCGCAGTCGTCCTCGGGCATGCTGTAGCGCCCGCCGTCGTCGAGACACAACAGCTCCATCTGCCCATCAGCGCAGCTCACCTCTATTCGGTCGTTGAGCGCAGGCACGATGAAACGCTCGTTCAGTCGCGCGCAGAGCAAGCGGGTGGCCTTCTTTATGTCGCCGAAATCCACCACGTAACCGTCCGGCCCTATCTCGCCTTCCAGTAGCACGCTTACGCGGTAGTTGTGGCCGTGCAGGCGCTCCCTGAAGCCCGAGTAGACCGAGAAGTGGGCCGCGTTGAAGCGAAAGTCCTCCTTGCCTACGAATACCTGGAACCTGTCCGTCATATTATCAGCCTGCCCCCATCGCCGGTTCTACCACTGGACCCTGCTGCGCCTCGGCGCGGTCGCCGGCCCCTGCCAGGAACTCGCCCAGCAGCTGGGTTACTTCGTCCACGCTCTCGGCACTACCCATGCGCCTTCGCGCTGAGGCCGCCTCGGGCAATCCCTTGACCGCCCGGCAGGCCATGCCCCGGTAACGGCCCATGAAGGCCCGGTCGGGAAGGGTTTCACGCAACAGGTCCCTGAACAACTTCAGCGCGGCGACTTTGTCGGCAGGCCCGGGCGCAAACGGCAAGCGACCGGCCGCCAGGTCGCCCACCTGCCTGAATATCCACGGGTTATCGAGTGCCGCCCGGCCGATCAAAAGCCCCGACACCCCGGGGGCCGCCAGCCTCTCGACTGCGCTGCCGGCCTCTACCACGTCGCCGCTGCCGAGCACGGGTATGTGCACCGCGGCGGCCACGCGCTCCACGAGCTCCCAGTCGGCGCTGCCGTTGTACAGCTGCACGCGGGTCCGACCGTGTACGGCCAGCGCGCTCGCGCCGGCCTGCTCGACCAGGCGCGCGACCTCTACCGCGTTGACCGAGTCCTGGTCCCAGCCGGCACGTATCTTGACGGTCACCGGTACGCTCCCGGCCTCGCGTACCTGGCGAACCACCGACTCCAGGCGCTCGGTCTGGCGCATGAGCTCGGCCCCGCCTCCCCTGCGCACGACCTTGGGGGCGGGACATCCGCAGTTGATATCAACTATATCGGCACCAGCCTCTTCGACCAATCGCGGGGGATCGGCCATGCGCGTTGGCTCAGCAAGAAAGATCTGTATTGACCCGGGCGGCTGGCGGTCCTCGATCCTGAGCATGGACGGCGTGAGCTGGCGGTCGCGGGGGGTACCCTCCGCCGCCACAAACGCACT
>JACNKC010000124.1 GCA_014382245.1 Pseudomonadota bacterium
CACCTCGGGAGGGCCGACCGAAGCAACCAACCCCCGCGGCCCCAGGGCCGGCCGCCAGTGCGCCGCCCACCAGCGACTGGGCGTTGGCTCCCACAACGCACCGCAGGGCCGGCGCCAGGTCGGCCGCCGCGCGCCCGGCAACCTCGTGCAGCCGGTCGGACTCGCTGCCCAGCTCGAGCATGTCGCCCAGGGCCAGCAGGCAGCGCCCCTGCCCGGCTGCATCGCCTATGGTCTGCAGGGCGACCTCCAGCGACGCGGGGTTGGCGTTGTAGCAGTCGTCGACAACGGTCACACCGTTGGCCAGCAGGCGGGGTTGCATGCGCATGCCCGGCACCGGCGCCAAGCCCAACCCCTCGGCGACCTCGGCCAGGCCCAGCCCCAGCTCCACGCCCACGGCCGCCGCCGCCAGCGCGTTGGCCACGTTGTGGCGGCCCACAGCCTTTGTCTCAACCGCGCAGCGCTCGTCGCCGTGCACGAGCACAAAGCGCGACCCCATCAGCCCCAGCGCTTCGATTTCGCAGGCCATCGTCTGGCCCTGTTCGCCGTAACCCACGTGGCGACCAGAAAAACGCGCAGCCTGCTCCACGACCCTGGCGTCGTCGAGGTTGACCAGGGCTGTCGCCCCGGCCGGCAGGCCGGCAAACAACTCGCCCTTGGCCGCGGCCACGCCTTCTATGGAGCCCAGCCCTTCGAGGTGCGCGCTGCCCACGCAGGTCACCAGCCCCAGCGTCGGCGAGGCGATCTCGGTGAGGCGGGCGATCTCGCCCGGAGCGTTCATGCCCATTTCAAGCACGGCCACGCGGTGGCGCTCGGCCAGCTCGAGCAGCGTGGTGGGCATGCCGATGAGGTTGTTCAAGTTGCCCTTGTTGGCCAGCACGGCGTCGTCGCCGTATGCCGTGGCCAGGATGGCCCTGAGCATTTCCTTGGTGCTGGTTTTGCCGTTTGACCCGGTCACCGCGATCACCGGCACATTAAAACGGCCACGGTTCCAGGCCGCGAGATCGCCGAGCGCGCGCAGGGTGTCGTCGACCTCGAGAAATAACACGTCGTGGCGGTCGCCGCTGCGACCGCGCAGGCACACAACGCCGGTGGCGCCGCCGGCTATCGCGCTGTCTACGTAATCGTGACCGTCAAAACGATCACCGGTGAGCGCCACGAAGAGGTCGCGGGGCCTGATGCTGCGACTGTCGGTCGAAACGCTGGCAAACTCGCGATCGTCGGCCCGCGGCCGCGAAGTGGCGCTGCAAGCCGCCGCTGCGTCGAGGCCGGTCACTCGCCCGCCTGCGCAGTCGCCCGTGTGCCGCTGCCGGGCCGCCCGTCGGCGAGCACCCCGGCCACCACCTGCCTGTCGTCGAAGGGGGCCCTGACCCCGTCGGTCTCCTGGTAATCTTCGTGGCCCTTGCCCGCCACCACCACCACGTCGGCGGAAGATGCCATGCCTATGGCCGAGCGAATGGCCGCGCCGCGGTCGGCCTCGCGCAGGTAGCCACTGCCCGTCGCGTGCTTCAACAGCGACATCGACGAAAGCGTGCCCTGCTCAATGTCGTCGAGAATATTCTCGGGGTCCTCGGTCCGCGGGTTGTCGGAGGTCAACACGGCCACGTCGGCCAGGCGGCCCGCCACCTCGCCCATCATGGCGCGCTTGCCCTTGTCGCGATCGCCGCCGCAGCCGAACACCACCAGCAGTCGGCCTTCGGCCTGGCTTTTGAGCGCCCTCAGGGTGCGCTCCAGCGCGTCGGGAGTATGCGCGTAGTCCACCAGCACCACCGGGCTGCCTTGTCCCACTCGCTCCATTCTTCCGGGCACCGGGGCGCAGTCGGCGAGGCCCCGGACTATGCAAGCATCGTCTATGCCCATCGAAGATGCCACGGCAATGGCGGCCATCATGTTCGACACGTTGACCGCGCCCAGCAGGCACGAACTTATGCCGAGCCGACGCCCGCGCAGGTCGACCACCGCGCGTATGCCGTCAAGGCCCAGCTCGAGCTGCCGCAGCGTTATGCAGGCTTTCTCTCCCTGCACGGTCGACCAGGTCCAGGCCTCGGTAGACGACCCCAGCCTGCCGAGGAGACGGCGGCCCCAGGGGTCGTCGTGGTTTACAACGGCCACCGAGTCAGCTGCCAGGTGCTCGGTGAACAACAGCGCCTTGGCGTCAAAATAAGCCTGTTCGTCGGCGTGGTAGTCGAGGTGATCACGAGTGAGGTTGGTGAACACGGCCGTGTCAAAACGACAGCCGGACACGCGCTGTTGTTCGAGCGCATGCGACGACACCTCCATGGCGACGGCCTCGCAAGCCGCGGCCCTGAAATCGGCCAGCGTGGCCTGTAACTCCATGCAGCCAGGCGTTGTAAGGCGCGCCGGGCGCGCGAAGGCCGAGCAGCGGGCGTCGAGCGTACCCATTATGCCCGCCTCGATCCCGGCAGCGCGCCAGATGCTCTCGAGCAACCATGCGCAGCTCGTCTTGCCGTTGGTACCGGTGATGCCCACCAGGGCGAGCTCGCTCGACGGGTGACCATAGAAAGCGTCGGCCAGCAGGCCGGCGTTGCGGGCCGTGTTATCGCAGCGCAGAAGGCGCGGCCGGGCGGGCAGCGACCGGTCGGCCAACACGGCCACCGCGCCAGCCTCGAGGGCCTGCTCCACGAAGCGAGCCCCGTTGATCCTGCTACCGGGCAGGGCAAGAAAAAGATCGCCGCTCGAGACCTTCCGCGAATCATCGCAGAGGCCGGCCACCTCGGTGTCAAGACCGACGACAGGGTCCGCCAGCTCGCTGGCGGGTATGGCCGAGATAAGGCTTTTAAGCAGCACCGGCCTCAAGGTTGCAATTCCGGAAGAAGTTGCAACCACACCGGCGTGGCGGCCGCCAGGCGGGTGCCGGCCGCGGGTTGCTGGTCGGCCACGTAGCCGCTGCCCTGGGCCGCTATATCGCAATCGCATCCGTCGAGCATGCGCATCGCCGAGCGCATGCTGAGGCCCTCGAGATCGGGCATCAGGTCTTTGCCACCCTCTTGCTCGGCCTGCGGACGCACGCGCCGGCGCAAGCGAACCATCACCGGCTTTTCTTCGCGGGGTTGGTCGCGACGGATCTTGAGGTAATCGAGCCCCGACTCGGCTATTCGGCGAAACACCGGCGCGGAGACCACTCCACCAAAGTGATTGCGCACCGGCCGGTTGACCACCACGGCCATGGCCAGGCGAGGGTCGTCGGCGGGCAGGTAGCCGGCAAACACCGACGCCCACCATCCGTTGACGTAAGTACGATCCTCGCCTATCTGCTGCGCGGTGCCGGTCTTACCGGCCACCCGCACCCCGTCAACCGCAGCCCTGAGAGCCGTGCCACCGGGTTCGACCACCGACTCGAGCATGGCTGTGACGCTGGCCGCCACCTCCTCGCTCACCGCCCTGCCCTCCACCACCGCCTCGTCGGGCACCTTCACCGTTCCGTCGGCAGCTACCACTGTCTTGACCAGGCGCGGCTTCATGCGCACGCCACCGTTGGCCAGCGTTGCGTAGCCCACCGCCAACTGCAGGGCCGTGCTCCCCATCCCCTGTCCAAAGCTGATGTTGGCCAAGCGCACCGGCCGCCACGAAGCGGCGGCCGCGAGCTGTCCCCTCACCTCGCCGGGCAACCTCACGCCGCTGCGCGCCCCGAAGCCAAAACGCTCGAGGTAGTCGTGCAGGCGCTCGGCGCCCAGCTCGACACCGATCTTGGCCGAGCAGATGTTGCTCGAGTACTTGATGATCTCGGGCACCAGCAGGTCACCGTGCGGGTGGTAGTCGTGTATGGGGCGGCCACCATAGCGCCAGAGCCCATCCTCGCAGAAAAAACTGTCTTCCTCGCTGACTACGCCCGAGTCGAGCGCAGCAGCCACCAGGAAAGGCTTCATCGTTGACCCGGGTTCAAAGTTGTCGGTGACTGCCCGGTTGCGCCGCTCGGCCGGGTCCGACAGCCACGGGCTGTTGGAGTCGTAGTCGGGCAGACTGACCATGGCCAGCACGTTGCCCGTTGAAGGCTCCACGATGACCACGCTGCCGCTTTGAGCATCGAACTCCTCGAGCGAGGCCGCCAACTCGCGGGCGGCGATGCTCTGCAGGTTGGAGTCGAGGGTGAGCTGCACGGTATCGCCCCAGTTGACGCCGGCGAGATCGCTCTCGTTGTAGAACGGTCGCTTGTGTATATCGCGGCAGACCCGGACGCTGACCGGCTTGCCCTTTATGTACTCGTCGAACTCCAGCTCCACGCCTTCCATGGCCACCGAGTAGCTGTTTGTGTGGCCGACCACGTGTGAGGCAAGGCGGCCCTGGGGGTAGATCCTGCGCTGAATCTCACTTTGCGAAGTATGGACTTCGAGTCCGACAATGCCCAGCCGGCTCGCGGCGGCTGCCACGTCGAGGCTCACCCTGCGTGCCAGCCACTGGAACCTGCCCGGCTTGCCCTTGAGCAATCCGTCCACGCGGCCGCGTTCGAGGCCCAGCACGGGCGCCAGCAGGGCGGCGTGGGACGGATCGTAGCGGTACTTCGTACTGCTGCGCGAAATGCTGCGCGTGGACAGGCTCGCGGCCAGGGTGGCGCCGTTGCGATCGACTACCCGTCCGCGAAACGATACCAGCGCGGTCTCCGAGCAGGTCAGGCGCTGGGCCTTGTCGGCGCGGTGCTCGCCCTCCAGGGCAGTGAGGGTGAACATTCTCGCGAGCAGCGCCAGGGCAAAAATCCCGAGGCAGGAACCCACGAACGCCAGTCGACGCCCGAATCTACTACGGTCTGTCATTCATTTCCCTGCTGCGCCCCGCGCGCGGTTTCAGCCCGAGTTCGTCGCCAGCGCGATTGCGCATACGTTCGAAACCGCTTTCGCGGTCCACGGCCACCCTCAGCCGGGTGTGCTCGTGTCCCAGCTCGTCGATCAGTCCGCGCGTGCTTTCGATCACGTAGCCGAGATCCATGACCTTGGCGCGCACCATCACCTGCGACAGTCCCGCGGCGAGCACCAGAGCCACGGCCACGGCCAGGCGCACGCGCGTACCGGCAGAGGCAGGGTCAAAGGCCCGCCGCGCCCACCAGGCGCCGAGTTTACCCCGCCTCGCTTTACGCCGTGCCACCGGTTGTCTCCGCGGTCTCACTCCGCTCCGTTATTCTCTCAACAACCCTGAGGCCGGCGCTGCGGGCGCGGGGATTGCGCTCTATCTCGTCGCTGCCGGCGACCTGGCGCTTGCCGAGCAAGCGGGTACGCGCCTGCCAGCCGCAGTTGCACACCGGCAGGTCGGGTGGGCACAGGCAGACGGCCGACCACTGCCGGAAAGTCCTCTTCACTATCCTGTCTTCGAGCGAGTGGTAGGAGAGCACGGCCATGCGACCGGCGGGCCTGAGCAGCTCCCAGCCCTGGTCGAGCAGGGTCGTGAGTTCGTCGAGCTCGCGGTTGACGGCTATGCGCAGCGCCTGGAAAGTGCGCGTGGCCGGGTCGTGCCCCGGGCGACCGCGCAGCCCTGCCTCGCGCACGGCCTGTGCCAGGTCAGACGTGCGCGTAAAAGGCGACAGCGCCCGCTTGCGCACCACGGCGGCGGCTACCCTGCGCGATTTACGCTCCTCGCCGTACTGGTAAAAGATGTCGGCCAGTTCAGCCTCGGAAAGTTCGTTGAGCAGGTCGGCGGCGGTGGCGCCAGTGGAACGATCCATGCGCATGTCGAGCGGACCGTCCTTGCTGAAACTGAACCCGCGCTCAGCGTCGTCCAGCTGCACGCTGGATAATCCCAGGTCTGCTACCACCGCATCCACTCCATCATCCCATCCCAACCGCGCCAGCTGCTCAGCCGCCAGCGAGTAGCTGTCGTGCACCAGGTGCAAGTTGCCAGCCTCGCTCGCCAGCCCCACCCGGGCGCGTTCAACCGCCTCGCGGTCGCGGTCCATCGCCAGAACCTCGCCACCGGGCCCACAAGCCTCGAGCAGGCGGCGGGTAAAGCCACCCTCTCCCAGTGTCAGGTCGAGCGCCCTGCAACCCGGCCGCAAGCCCAGCGCCTGCATGACCTCATCAATCATGACGGGCGAGTGGGTACCGATATTCGAACCCTCGTCGTTCAACTGCGCTCACCCGCGACCGCAGGCTGCCCGGCGGGTCGATAGGCCACTGCCGTCCAGTCTATAACACCGGTGTACAGTTTTAAGCCCCGCGCCGCCCGGCCGCGCACAACTGCTCGAGGCTGCTTCTGAGGGAGTTCAGAAAGAAAAATCGCCGAAGAAGGAGGGATCCTGCCTGGCCTCGTCGAGCTGGCGACGGCCGTTTTCCCAGTCGGGCTGGCTCCAGAGCTGGAACTTCTGCAGGTCACCGGTAAAAACGGCTTCCTTGCCCAGGCCCGCGTAATCCCGGAGTTCCACGGGCACCAGCACCCGCCCCTGGGCGTCGATCTGCTGGTCCTGGGCGGGGTGAACGTAGAGACGCTTGAAATCGACGGTCCTCGACTCGAAGGGCGGCATTTCGCCCAGCCGGGCCTCCAGGCGGGCCCACTCGCTGAGCGGGTACAAATCAAGGCACCTGAACCTGGAGTCCAGGGTCCTGGTCAATACTACCGCGCTGTCGCCCAGCTGGGCAAGCTGCTCACGAAAACGACGGGGGATCGCAATGCGCCCCTTGTCGTCGATTGAGTGTGCAAACGTGCCCCTGAACATGAGTCAAAAAAAACGTGGGTGGCCAACCTCCAAAGAGATTGTCCACATTCCAGCCCCCGACCGATTCCAACCAAGGAGACCTTTCCCCACACAGCCCCACAACCACCCACAAGTTCCGTTTCTATCCCACTTCAGCCCTGGAAGGCAAGTAGTTTTTTTTGCTTTGTGCGAGTAGCGACTAACCCAAATATAAAAGCTGAGTGTATCCAGCTTGTTAGAGAGTGGGGCACTGTGGGAAAAAAACTACCGACTTGCAGCCCCGGGCCGCTCGGTCACAGGGGGGGCAGGAAAGAAAGGGGGAAAAACGGAGCTGGCCTGTAAGCCGGATTCTGTCCGAACACCGACCCGTTAAGGCGGTGTCCTGGGCAGTCATTCATCTGGGCCGCCGGTTACCCGGCGGCTCGTGCGACCTAACCCGGGGGCAAAGGACGGGCGGTCCGCCCCCCTATTTGGTCTTGCTCCGGGTGGGGTTTACAAAGCACCCGCCGTTACCGACGGGCCTGGTGAGCTCTTACCTCACCGTTTCACCCTTACCCCGGCCTTGGCCGGGGCGGTTTACTTTCTGTTGCACTTTCCCCGCCTCGCGACGGGCCGCCGTTAGCGGCCACCCTGCCCTGAGGAGTCCGGACTTTCCTCCCGCGTACGAGACGCGAGCGACTGCCCGGCCAGCTCCGTTTCACCGACTGCATACAACGGAAAGCCCCCCGCTGTCCAGCCCCGCGGATGCGGGCAGGGATCAGTCCTCCGCTGAGACCAGGAAAAGAATGCGCTGACAGCTGGGGCAGTGGTTAATCGAACGTGAGCGCCGGATGTCGATGAGCACCTGCGGCGGTATGCGCACATGGCAGCCCGTGCAGGCTTCGCCTTCCACTTCGACCACGGCCAGCCCGGCACCGCGCTTGAGGACGGTCTCGTAGCGCTTGAGCGCCGACGCCTCGATGTCACCCGCCACGAGCTGTCGTTCCTCGGCGGCCTTTTCGAGAACCGCGCGCAGTTCGTTTATGCGCCCGCCCTCGTCCTCGACCTGCCTGTGGTCGGCCTGCTCGAGATCCTCGCGCTCCTTCTGGAGCACGAGCAAGCGGGCCTCGACCTGTTCGACCTCGACTTCGATTTCGTACAGCTGCTCTTCGTGCCCCTCTATGTCGCGGGAAAGGTCACGAAGCTCGACCTTCGAAGCGTCAAACTCCCTTGTAGAGGCCACTGCGTTCTGGCGTTGCTTACGATCGCGCAGCTTGGAGTTGAGATCTTCAACTTCGCGCTCGAGCAGGGCCCGCCGGTGCACGAGCGCGCCTCGCTCTGCTGCCACCGCACTCTCGCGCTGCGCGCATTCGGCTATCGCCCCGCGACGCAGCAGCAGGGCGCCTTCATGGCGATCGACCTCGCGGCGTTGTTCGGCAAGACCGCTGTCGGTCTTTTGTAGTTCATAGAGTTTTTTGAGCTCTGACGTCAATATACTTCTGATAGACCAGTGGCCATAAGACCAGTGGCCATAAGACCAGTGGTGGGCCCACCAGGACTCGAACCTGGGACCAATGGATTATGAGTCCACTGCTCTAACCAACTGAGCTATGGGCCCGAAACGAGGGACGTTTCAGCCCACGAACCCTTTGAGCTTACGGCTGCGACTGGGCAACCGAAGCTTGCGCAGGGCCTTGGCCTCGATCTGCCGTATACGCTCGCGCGTGACGGAAAAACGTCCCCCGACCTCCTCCAAGGTATGGTCGGTTTTTTCTCCAATTCCAAATCGCAGCCTCAGCACCTGCTCTTCCCGAGGGGTCAGCGTGGCCAGGACCTTGCGCGTATGCGTCTGCAGGTTCTTGTTGACCACTAAGTCCGGGGGAGGAATAGCCCGCTTATCCTCGATAAAATCACTGAGGTTGCTCTCTTCTTCGTCACCGATGGGCGTTTCGAGCGAAATAGGCTCCCTGGCGATCTTGAGTACCTTGCGCACCCGATCGGGGGGCAGGTCCAGAAGGCCCGACAGCTCTTCGATCGAAGGCTCGCGCGCGTGGACGAGAATAAACTGCCGCTTGGTGCGGATGAGCTTGTTGATCCACTCGATCATGTGCACCGGGATGCGGATGGTGCGCGCCTGGTCGGCTATGGCGCGGATGATCGACTGGCGTATCCACCAGGTGGCATAGGTGGAGAACTTGTAGCCGCGCTTGTAGTCAAACTTTTCGACGGCCTTCATCAGGCCGATATTCCCCTCCTGTATGAGGTCGAGAAACTGCAGGCCGCGGTTGTTGTAACGCTTGGCTATCGACACGACCAGGCGCAGGTTTGCCTCGGTCATCTCGGTCCTGGCCATCGTCGCTTCGTCGCGGGCCTGGTTGATGCTTCGCCAGAGTTCGTCGAACTCGGCAGCGGTGAGCCCGGTCAGGGCTATGATCTCCTGGGTCTCCTCCTGGCACTTGCCGATGTCGGCGGCCAGCTTCATGGCGCCCTCGACGCCCATGCGCAAGGTTCCACAAATGCGCTGGTCACTGGTCTTGCCCTTGCCGAGCTTGCCCACGAGTTCCATGATCTGCTCGGGATCACGCCCGGTCTTACGCCGCGCCTTCTCGAGCAGACGCCGGCGCCGACCCAGGCTCGAACGTGCGGACCCGATTGCGTCTACCACCGAATTGAGCTGGCTGGCGTGCAGCGGTATGTCGCGCAAGCCCTGGAGAAATCCGTTATTGAGTCGGCGTGCGGCCGCCAGCAAGCGCTCCTGGTCCTTGTCGTCACAGCCGTCGGCCCGGTCGAGGTTGCGCTCAATGCTGTTGGCCTTGCGCACGAGCTTCTTAAGCAACACGGTAAGCTGGCGGTTGAGTTCCTGCTCGCCCTCGTTGGCGACCATGCCCTCCGACGCTGCCCCGCCGGCGGCCAATTCTTCGGCCTCATCGCCAACCGGGGCCTCGGCTGTATCCCCAGCGGGCTCAATGGCCACGTCCTCGGCATCCAGGTCATCATCGGCAACGGCATCACCGGCAACGGCGCCACCGGCCACGGCATCACCGGCCACGATTACCGCTTCGTCATCCGGAGCATCATCAACCGGGGATTCACCCTCCCGGGATTCGACCTCCAGGCCCACGACGCCCTCGGTATCCTGCTTGCCCTCGCCCTCGTCCTCGCCCTCGTCCGAAATCTCGGGATCCGGTTCGACCAGCTTGACCACAGAGCGAACACGAATCTCGCCGGCCTCTACCAGCTCCAGAAGCGCACGCACCCGGTTGCGGCCAAAGGGTGACGAAAAGACAAGGTCAAACAATCGATTGCAGCCAGCCTCTATGCGCTTGGCAATGGCTACTTCTTTTTCACGGGTGAGCAGCTTGATGGTGCTCATGTCGCGCATGTACATGCGCACGTAGTCGACCTCGCCCTCGCGATCGCTGACCTCGGCTTCTTTCTTCTTGCTGGTCTTACCGGCGGTAACCTTGGCTGCCGACTTGCTCTCTGCCACCGCGCGCTCGCCTTCGCTGGTATTGTCGGCGAGCAGGACGTCGTTCTTGCGCAGCGCCTCGAGCATGCTCTCGATGCCGCTCACGCTACGGTCGTCCTCGCTACCCGCACCGAGCACGACGTTGACGTCGTCGTAGGTAACAAAGCCGCGCTTCTTTCCCAGGGCGAGCAATGACCCGAGGGCCTCGGCTCCTACTCCCGGGGCCAGCCCTTCGCCACTGGCCGCCTCCCCAACAGGCTTTGAGTCGTTCTTGCTGCTACTCGCCATCTGACATCCGGCTGGATTTCCAGTCCCCCATCCCGGGGATTGAAGCAATATCCGAGCCAGACTCCTCGGCCCGCTTCAGTTCGAGCAGGCGTTGGCGGTTTATTGCCTTGCGCTGCCTTCTTTCCAAGCCCGAAAGGCAGTCGCCCAGGGCTCGCCGAGCCACGTTGCTGTCGGAATATACGCCCTCGTTGAGCCTCTGGGCCACCCTCGCCCCGAGGTCTGAGGGCAACGCGGCCAGCTGGTCGGCAGCGTCGGCCGGGCTGCTGGCCTGCAGTAAATCGCCCGCCACCTGCCGGAACGGCCCGTTTTCCATGCGATCCAGGGCCCCGGCCTCGGTCACCAAGGCGGCCAGCGACGAATCACTCAGCAGCAGGGTCACCAGCAGTTCGTCCAGTCCTGCCGCGCCTCCCAGCGATTCGGCGCCCCTCGCAGCGCGCTTCTGCGGCGTGGGCGTAGCCTGTCCCCTGAGAACCTTCTCGCTTATACCCGTCCACACCGAGGCCTTACGCAGCAAAAGGTCATATTCGAACGGGTCCTGCACCTTTTTGAGCAAGCTCGACAGGTCGCTGGCCGCCCTGGCCATGGAGGCCGTGTCGGCGGCCTGGCCGGTGAGCTGCCGCAGCCAGGTGTCGACCAGCGGGCCAGCCCCGCCCAGCTGTTCTGCAAGCGCATCCACGCCGCGCTCGCGGACAAAACTGTCGGGATCGGCGTCGGCGGGCAACGACAGGCCACGGGCCCAGACGCCGGCCTCCATGAATACCGGAAAGCTGCGCCCGGCTGCCCGGCTGCCGGCCTCGTCGCCGTCAAACAGCGTGATCATCTCCGAGCTGAAGCGCTTGAGCAGTTTGACCTGCTCGGCGGTGAGCGCCGTGCCGCAGGTGGCCACCACGTTCTCCATTCCTGCCTGGTGCAGGGCGATGACGTCGGTGTAACCTTCAACGAGCAGCGCGAAACCCTTGTCCCTCACCGCGCTGCGGGCAAGGTCGAGACCGTAGAGAACCCGACCCTTGTGATAGACCGACGACTCGACCGAGTTTATGTACTTGGGGCCCTCGGCTGTCTCGCCCTTGCGACCGGCAAAGCCGACCACGCGACCCTGGTTGTCGCGCAACGGAAACATCAACCTAGAACGAAACGAGTCTACCGTGCGACCCTGCCGCCGCGTGACCAGGCCGAGCGCCTGCGCCTGCTCGAGGTCGGCACCCTGCTTCTTGAGCCAGCGCAACAAGCCGTCCCCTGAATCGGGCGCCGCGCCAAGCATGAAACTGTCAGATGACTTTTCGCTGATGCCTCGCGCCCTGAGGTACCCGAGCCAGGACTCGCCGGCCGGGGTCTCAAGCAACACCCGGCGATAGTAACCGGCCACCGAGTCGAGCAGGGCAAACAAATCCTTGCGCACCGGGCCACCGGCCGAGCCGCGTTCCTCGGGAAGCTCTATGCCGCAACGGTCGGCTACCTTGCGCACCGCCTCGGGAAAACTCAGCCCCTCGAGCGCCATGATGAACTTGAAAACGTTGCCGCCTTCGCCGCAGCCAAAACAGTGATAGAAACCGCCATCGTCGTTGACCGAAAATGACGGGGTTTTTTCTTCGTGGAAGGGGCACAGGCCCTTCAGGGAGCGGCCGGCTCTCCTTAATTCGACGTGCGACGAGATGAACTCGGATATGCGCGCCGCTTCGCGGATCTCGTTTATTTTGTCCTCAGCAATCAAGGGTGACCGTCGTGGCCGGTAGAGACGAACCAGTCCTGTCCCTTATCCATTGCCACGGCGAAAATGCCAAGTGAAACCCGTGCAAGGGCATCGCCCACCTGCGACTCCTGTACGCGCACCTGAAGCTCTTCGGCTACCCCGAGAAAACGCCCTGCGAAAGCGTCGCGGGTTTCGGACACCGGTACCGAGCTGCGCAGCAGTATCACGGCGCTGCCGAGCACCAGGACGCCCTTGAGCACACCGAAGCCCATGCCCGCGAGCCTGTTCTGCGGAGACACGGCAATCGACACCCAGAAGCGTTCTACCAGCGTGTTGGCTATCCTCAGGCCCAGGACCACCGGGAAAAACAGTGCGAGAAAGGCAAGGCTGATGGTGAGAAAGTAGGGCATGGTGGCGCGAACGGCGATGCCCTCGGCCACGGCCGGAGAGAAACGAAACGCGACCGCGCAGCCCGCCGCTATGGATACCAGCGAGAGCAGTTCGTGAAAAAAGCCCCGCGAGTAACCCCGGAGGGCCGCGAAAAAAAGAAGCAGGAGAAGCCCGACATCTACGATGTTCATACCAACCTCCACACCGACCGGTGCCGGCTGTTAAGCCCCTGCACGGGTCGTCTACAGGTGGTATATCCTAGCACGGGTTGACACCTCGCGCCCCACGTGGGATTCGCCCGGTTCCTCTTTTTACTCGTGTATAGACCAGTACCAGGATCCTTCGTCTGCGGCCTGCTTGCCGTCTTTGCGCTGTCCCTGTACGGGTGTAGCTCGATGATAGACGCAGTGATGCCGCAGCGCGGCGAAGAAAAACTCAGCACCTGGACACTCGACAACGGAATGCAGGTGCTGGTGAGCGAGGATCACTTTGCGCCCGTGGTCGCGCTGCAGGTCTGGGTCAAGGCCGGCGCCGCCGACGAGCTGGACCCCGAGGCCGGCGTGGCTCACGTGCACGAGCACATGTTGTTCAAGGGCACCTCGCGCCGCGGCGTGGGCGAGATCGCCGCCGAGGTGGAAGGCTCCGGTGGACGCATCAACGCGTGGACCTCCTGGGACCAGACCGTTTACCACCTCGTGCTGGCTTCGCGTCACGCCGAGCAGGGGCTCGACATACTGGCCGACGCGGTACGCAATTCTGCCTTCGACCCCGAAGAGCTCGAGCGCGAACTGGGCGTCGTCATGGAGGAGTACAAGCGCAGCCAGGACATGCCTGGAAGCCGTGTGTTCAAGGCCATGTTTGCCAAGGCCTTCAAGCAGCACCCCTACGGCCGACCGGTCATAGGCACCGAGGAATCAATAACCGGGCTCGACCGTGAGAAGATCCTGAGTTTCTTCGGCCGGTTCTACTCGCCGGGCAACATGGCGCTGGTGATAGTGGGCGACGTCAAGGCGCGCGAGCTGCGACCGGTGGTCGACGACCTGTTTGGCGACTTTAAAAACCGCCCCGTTGAACGTCCCAGCCGGGCCAGCGAACCCGAGCAGGCAGGCACCGAGTTCGAGGCCTTGCACATGGACGTGAAGGAGTCGCACCTCGCGCTGGGCTTCCACGTGCCCGGCGCCAACCACGAAGACGTAGCGGCGCTGGATACCCTGGCCTGGATACTGGGCGGCGGCGAAAGCTCGCGCCTGTACCGGAAGCTGGTGGCCGAAACCCAGCTCGTGAACGGCGTCAACACTTACGCCTACACCCCCGCTGACCCGGGCATGTTCGTGGTGACGGCGTCGATGGACGACTCCAATCTCGTGGCTACCCTGCCCGCCCTGCTCGGGCAGATCACGGCCCTGCTGGCCGGCCCGGTGGACGCCGACGAACTCAGGCGAGCGCGCAAAAACCTTCAAACCGACTTCATCTACCAGCGCCAGACAGTGCAGGGCCAGGCCCGCGAAGCCGGCTACCTGCTCACCGTGCACGAAGACCTCGACTTTGACCGCCGCTACATCGAGCGGCTCGACTCGCTCACCCTGGCGGACCTGCAGCAGGTGGCCCGGCGTTACCTCGTGGCCGACAACCTCACTGTGGTGAGCCTGGTTCCCACCGGCAGCGAGGTGGCACTGGACAAGGCCACGGCCGTGGAAGCGGCCCGCGTGCTCTCGGTAGCCACACAATCGCAGGCCGACGAAAAGGCCGAGGCCGAGGCGCGGCCCTCTGCACCGTCGCGGTCAACCGGCAGGCACGGGAGCGACACCGAGCCGCGGCTGGTCACGCTCGACAACGGCGTCAGGATCATCGTGCAGGAGCACCACGAAGCGCCGCTGTTCTCCATCCGGGCGGCCATGCGCGGCGGCCTGCTGGCCGAAAGTAAATCGGACAACGGAATATCAACCTTTACGGCCGAGATGCTCACCCGCGGAGCAGGCTCAATCGACCGCGAGCAGCTGGCCCGGCAGGTAGAGACCATGGCCGGCGATCTGGGCGGCTTCTCGGGCCGCAACTCGCTGGGCGTGAGCGGGTCGTTCCTGTCGGCATCGTTCGACGAAGGCCTCGACCTTTTTCTCGACGTGCTGCTGAGACCTGATTTTCCGGACGACGAGATTGAAAAGACCCGCCACGAGTTGCTGCAGGTCATCGACAACAGGGAAGACGCCACCAGCCACCTCGCCTTCGAACTGGCCTGGCGTACGGTGTACCCCTCGCACCCCTTCGGCATGACGACCGTGGGTGAAAAAGAAACAGTGCAGGCCACGAACAAGGCCGCGATAGAAAACTTCTACCGTCGCGCGCTCGACCCCACGAGCCTGGTCGTGTCGGTGGTGGGCGACGTGCAGAGCGACGACGTGCTCGGGCGCCTGCGGGCGGCGCTGGGTGAGCTCGAGGCACCTGCCGATGCCTTCGTGCAGCCGCCGGCTGCCGATGCGCCCGGGGTGGTGCAGAAGGTGCGCAAAGCGGTGCCGCGCGAACAATCACACGTGGTGGTGGCCTGGCCGGGCGTCGACCTGCACAACAGTGACAGGTTTGCCCTCGACATTCTCGACGCGGTGTTGTCGCGGCAAGGCGGCCGGCTGTTTCGCGAACTGCGCGACAAGCGCGGGCTGGCCTACAGCGTGACCGCCTTCCACACCGAGGGCATGGCCCCGGGACTGTTCGGCGGCTACATAGCCACCGACCCCGACAACGAACAACCCGCCATCGACGGGCTGCTGGAACAGCTGGCGCTGGTAAGAACAGAACTCGTTGACGGCGACGAGCTGGAACGCGCCCGGCTCTACCTGCTGGGAAGCCACGACATCGCCCTGCAGACCAACGGCACCATTGGCGACGAAATGCTCTTCAACGAACTCTACGGGCTGGGCTATCTCGACGGCCGCCAGCACGCCGAGCGCATGAACGCGGTTACTCCCGAGGACCTGCTACGGGTGGCCCAGCGCTACCTCGACCCCGAAAAAGTCACCATCGCGGTTGTCGGCCCGGCGACTTCGGAAAGCAAGAACTCCGACCGCTAACCCTTGGCCTTCGCCTGCACGGTCAACGCCGCGACGGCCGCCGCCGGGTCGTCTGAAAACACGGCGGCCACGCCGAGATCGCGCAGCCGCCTGACCTCGGCCTCGTCGTTGGCATTCCAGGTCCAGATGTCCAGCCCGGCCTTGCGACAACGCGCCACCAGCTTCTTGTCGACCGCCGACACGTGCGGATGAAGGGTGGCTGCGCCCAGGGTGGCCGCGGCCTCAAAGGCACCCTTCTCCTTGTCGGGTACATAGAGCACGCCCACCCGCGCCGCCGAACTGCGCTCGCGCAACAGCTGCAGGCAGTCCCAGCTGAAAGACGAGAACACCACAGTCTCAAGCGCCGCGTGCCTGCTGACGGCCGCCAGGCAGCGCTCGACCAGGGCGGGGTCGGCCTGCTCGGCCTTGAGCTCGAGGTTGAGCGTGCAGCGGTCCGAAAACTTGGCCAGCAACTCGTCGAGCAAGGGCAAGCGCAGTCCGGCAAAACCCGGGTCGAACCAGGAACCCGCGTCCAGGCGCCTGAGTCCGGCCGCCTCCAGCCCGGCAACCGAGCCCGAGCCATCGGTTGTGCGGTCCACCGTCTCGTCGTGTATGACCACCGGCGCACCGTCGGCGCTCAACTGTACGTCGAACTCGAAACCGTCGGCCCCCGCCTCGAGCGCTCGCGCGAACGACGGCATGGTGTTCTCGGGCCTGTCTACAGTGGAGCCGCGGTGACCAATAACCAGCATGCGTGCAGGGCTAACCGCCTCCCCTCGGCGAAGCAAGTGCCAAGCCCGACGGCTTTGTCTACGAGCGGCCCGCTGTTAGCCTGCCCACGTGGACACCGACCACAGCTGGTACGAGCTGGTGCTGCGCAGCAGCCCCGGGCAGCTGGACCTGCTCACCGGGCTGCTGGCCGAGCAGGGCTTTGCCAATAGCGAACTGCGGGGCCAGGACAGTAGCGAAGCCGAACTGGTGGTCTACCTGCAGGCGGCTGGTGCCGCCCAGGCCGCCGGCATGTCACGCGCTCTCACGGCGTCGTTGCCCGCCGGCATGGTAACGGCGGCCGCGCCCAGGCAGATCGACAACAGCGCCTGGGCCGACAACTGGAAAAGCTTTTTCCCGCGCCTGCCCATAGGTAAACGACTCGAGATCATTCCTCCCTGGGAGCAGGCGGCCCCGGAGCGCGACACGGTGATCATCAACCCCGGCCTCGCCTTCGGCACCGGCCAGCACGCGACCACCCGCTGCTGTCTCGAGCTGCTCGACCTCTGCCTGCAAGCGGGAGACAGGGTGGCCGACGTGGGCTGCGGATCGGGCGTGCTGGCGCTGGCGGCGCTGCGCATGGGCGCCAGCAGCGCGCTCGCCACCGACAACGATCCGGTGGCCATCACCACCACAGTCGAGAACGCGCGGCTCAATTCACTGGAGGCCGGACTGCAGACCCGCGCGTGTGACGGCCCGCCCACAGGGGGACTGTACGACCTTGTTTTTGCCAACATTCTGGCCTCCACCCTGGTTGACATGCAGCCCGCGTTGACGCGCTGCGTCGCACCCGGGGGCAGGCTGATCTTGTCGGGCATCGACGACGAGCGCTTGCCTAATGTGCAAACAGCGTTTATCAAGCCGGGTTGGGCGGCGCTACACTGCCTGCAACACGACGGCTGGAGCAGCATCGCCATCTGCCGCAAAGAAGCATCGACATGATCCACCCGGCTACCACATCCTCACCACCAAAAACGCGCATATTCGTGGGCGACGAGCGCTTGACCGCCGACCGAGCCGTGCTCACCGGCCCTGCCCTGCACCACGTGCAGGCAGTGCTCAGGTTGCAGCCCGGCGACGAGCTGGTGGTCTTCGACGGCAGGGGACGCGAGGCGCTGGGCGTGCTCGAGCTGTTCCAGGGTGAGACCGCGGTGGTGCGTATATTGGAGGAAATAGACAGCAGCACCGAGTCGTCGCTCGACCTCACCATCGCCCCCTGCCTGGCCAAGGGAAAGAAGCTCGACCTCGTGGTCGAAAAAATCGTGGAGCTGGGCGTGGACCGCGTCTGCCCGATAAGCAGCGACCGCAGCGTGTCGCGTCCGCGCGAAGACACGGCGGTCAACAAGGTGGAACGCTGGCGTCGCATCGCCGTGGCGGCCGCCGAGCAGAGCGGGCGCACCCAGGTGCCCGTGGTCGAGCGCATACGCAGCTTTGAAGAGTTCATACCCAACCGCCCCGACGACACCCTGGGATTGATATTCACCACCAACGCCGACCACGACCCGCCCGCCACCCTGCGACAGCGCTATCCCAACACACACAGCGTAATAGCGGTGCTCGGGCCCGAGGGAGGCTTCTCCGACCAGGAACTCGAACTCGCCAACCAGCACGGGTGGATCGACGTGGGCATGGGGCCGCGGGTTCTGCGCGCCGAGACCGCCTCGATTGTGGCGGCCGCCGTGTTCCGGAAGGGTGCCGGGTGGGGAAGAGGGTGGAAGCGGGGGGGCGCCGGGTCCGCATAACATCACAACAGC
>JACNKC010000118.1 GCA_014382245.1 Pseudomonadota bacterium
ACTACCCCAGCGCCCGTCCCCGCCGCGAACGACCGGGGCGGGCTTACCAGGCTCAACCGCCTTTGACCGGCGCGTCACTCTCAAGCCCCGCCGAGCGGGCAGCCGGGACGCCGTAGCGCTCCAGGATGGACGGGCCTGCAAGCCGCGCGCGCTCGAGGTCCAGCACCATGCGCAGGCCGTCCTCCGAGGGGACCTCGAAGTAGTCGCCGGTGGCGTTGTCGATCAGCTCCGCAAGTTCCTTGAGGTCGCGCGGACGCTTGCCCATCACGGTATCAACTATCGACATGTCCCAGTCATCGTAGCCGCGGTTCAGCTTGACCCGCAGCACCTGCGAGACCACGATCAGCTCGCGCCGATCCTCGGTGCGCAGGTCGTGCCACCAGTCGTAGTAGGCCAGGTGTTCCCAGTACTCGCTATCGTCAATCATGCCTATGTAGTCCACGGACACCGACTGGAACACCACCCCGCCAAATACCAGGTAGTCGGGCGACTTGTCGTACAGGGGACCGGCCACCAGCGAGGCGTGGCCGGAAAGTTTCATCTTGATATTGCGCTTCTTGCCGTCACGCAGTATTTTCAGGCCAAGCTCTTCGCCCACCTGCCTGCTCGTCACCTGGTACTCGTGGTTCACGCGAAGATCGTTGCCGATCTCGACCGTGCCGTCCTCGGCTACGTCGCGCCCGTCTATCGACAGGATCACGTCGCCGGGTGCCAACAGGCCGTCTGCCGAGGCACCCGAACTCACCCGGGTTACCAGGACACCGGACTGCTCGTCGGTCATACCCAACCGCTGCTTCATGGCCGAGTTAGCGATGTGTTGAGAGTCAATACCCATCCCCGGAAAGCCGTCGAAGCTACCGTCTGCTACATCCTCGAGGAAGTGACGTATGACCGGGGCCGGTATGAAGTAGCCCACGTTCTCGACATCCTCACCGTCCAGCCCCTGCATGGCGATGCCCGCCAGTTTTTCGTTGATCACCACGGGGCCACCCGAGTTACCCGGGTTCAGTGCAGCGTCGAGCTGGACAAGCAGCAGCTCGCGCTCCGAGTGTATGTATTCGCCGACCTCTATGCGCGACACCACGCCCGAGGTCACCGATGCCGACTCCCCTCCAAGCGGGAAACCGAAGGCGTCGGTGTGATCGTGCCGGCTTGGCAGGCTGCCCAGCTCCATGAAGCCGGCCCCCTCAAAAAACTTCTCGTCGGCCACCTTCAGGATGGCCAGGTCGCACTCGTGGCCCACCGCCTCCACGGTTGCATCGAAAGTCCGGGTCATGCCGTTCCGCTTGACGTCGAGGCTGACCTGGTCGGCCACAATATGGGCGTTGGTCAATATGCGCTGGCCGGCGATGATCACGCCCGAACCTGAGCCCGACTGCGTATCCAACCGCTGCCACGGCACAAGCGGGTCGGCCGCGCTCGAGGTTACACTCACCTTGACCAGCGTACGCGACAGGAGCGACCTGGCACGGGCCTCGGCCTTCTTCTGGGCCTTCTGCTCGGCCTTGGAAACGTCTTCGGCCAGCGCGCCGTGGGCGCCGCCAAAAACCATCATCGTGACGAGAACTGCTGTTAAAAAATATCTCATAGGCTAAACTCCTGTTTCCATGCAACCACCACAACTACTGCCCATTACCCCGGTTCCTGGATCTCGTAGAGCTTGCGCCCCTCGAACGTATTCAACTCTTGTGTCGGACGCGTGTTTTCTACCCGGCGCGGCCGTTGGCAGCCCAGTAGCGGAACGTACCGGTCGCCGCCGAAAAAAGTTTTACTTTTTAGTCTTGTCCCCGATGGCCGAAGGCCGGGAACCGTGTTGCTCAAAAGCATGGTCGCACCCGCTCGGAGTGCGAACACCCTACTGTTATTACTGATGTGAAGCCCCCACGTCGGCGCGTACCAGCGCACTGAAATGGTGAGACGCCCCTGCCCCGTTAGGTATTCACACACACGAGCCAGGTCAGGACGTGCGACACGTGGTTTTCCAAGGGGTAGTAGTGGCCCGAGATCGGCCGAAAGGTGCGCTTGCCACAACCCCTGCAGTCAATGCCATCGCAGAGGCACGACGCCGTGACGACTTCACCTGGTAGGCGACCAGCGCCGCTGAGTTCGCGGCCGAGGGTTTCTCCCCGGTACTCTCCGCACTCGTCGCAACGCTTCAACCCCGCGGCAATCTTCACCGGCTCAGCGACAAGCTTAAGCGGCTCCGCCGGTTTATCTTCAGCATACAACGGCTCATCGTCGTCTTCCCAACCATGCTCCGGCCATACCTCTCGCTTGAGCGCCGCGTTGTCGTCGGCATCAAGACCGAGATCCCAATCGCCGGGCCCCCAATCGAGCGAGCGCAAGGCCAGGCGCAGGAAATAAGCCTCGGCGAGATAGCGCGACACGCCCTTCTTCCGACATACCGCGAAAGGGCTACGCAGGAGCGGCGGTCCGTAGTCCCAGTTCTCAGACTCCCACCACAGCACCCAGTGGCTGCGCCCTCGGTTAGTCGACAGGTAAAAATTGGTAAATGAGCAGACCATGCCGTTGACTTCCGCCCCGGCAACACAGCCAGCGCCACGCGGCATGCGCTTGGGTACATCGATGTCGAGGCCGTCGAGCCAATCGCGGTCTTCGCTGCAACAGCCAGCGGTGTGAAGGTCGAGTTCGGGTGCCCGCCGGGGCGCAAACCTGGGCCTTTCACGATAAGGGCCGTACTTCTTCTCGACAGTGTCGAGCACCGATTGGGTTACCACCTGGGCACAGTCCGAGCCGGGGTCACAGTTACCCTGCCCTGCCAGCTCTGACGCCTTGACCCAGCTCCAGGTCTCGATCTGCTTGTAGGCAAAGTAGCGCGCGTGACGCTCCACCATTCGCCAACCACGCTGGTGCCACTCCTCTACCTGCTCGGCACCGTATTCTTCGGTGAAAGACCCGACCACTTCATTTACCCACTCCTGTTTCAGTCCCATTGCCTTGCTCCCTGCGCGTTTGCGCACGGCGCTGCTTTTCGCAGCGCTGTTGTGGGGCGCGGGCCCAGCGTCACAACGACGCTGCACGCACACCCGCATCGAGAGATCAGCCCTTTTGCGTAAGAAGCCGGGCAGCAGGCGCTGCCCATGTGTTTGCTGCCGGCGACCCAGGGGGGTCGGTCGGGGCGCAACCTTCAAAGGATCCGCCGGCGGGTGTCATAGTTCAGTCAGGCTTCGATTCCAGTCAGCCGGCTCCCCTCGGCCGGCCCCTGCCGGCGCCTGGCCTTTTCGCGCTTCCACGAAGGCCCCTTAACGTGCCAGCCCTGGTTACGAAGGCGGTCGGCCAGCTTGGCCTCTGCCCGCTGCCGCTTATTCTTGTCGGCCTTGTCGTAAGTCACGGGGTTAAGCTCCAGGTAGAACTCGGGTCGATGGCGCCAGTAACGCTCCTGTATCAGCCGGCCGCTTCGTGAGTCGCGGTACCTGCCGTTGAAGT
>JACNKC010000102.1:0-6944 GCA_014382245.1 Pseudomonadota bacterium
AGATCTCTGCGCGACGGTTACCTGCACGGCAAGTGACCAGTGTCATGTAGCTGGCACCTGCGACCCGGCGACTGGTAATTGCAGCAACCCGGCGACGGCTGACGGCACCAATTGCAGCGATGGCGACCCAGCAACTACCAACGACCAGTGCGTGGGCGGGGTTTGCGGCGGCATCGATCTCTGCGCGGGCGTGGACTGCAGCGCACTCAACGGTACGTGCAGTGCAGGAGCCTGCGATCCCAGCAACGGCCAGTGCGTCGCCGTGCCCATCAACAACAACGGCTCGTGTGAAGACGGCAATGCCTGCACCGTGACCGACTTCTGCAGCAATGGTGCTTGCACCGGCATAGGCGCGCTGTCCTGCGACGACACCAACCCCTGCACCGACGACAGCTGCGAGCCTGCGAGCGGCTGTCTGCACAGCAACAACTCGTCGCCCTGTAACGACGGCTTCAATTGCACGGCAACCGACACCTGTGTTAACGGCGCCTGCCAGGGTACGCCGCTGATCCCGAACTGCGACGATGGCAATCCATGCACGGTAGACGCCTGCGATTTCACCCTTGGCTGCATTCACGCGACCAATCCCTTTGGTTCCTGCGAAGACGGCAACCTGTGCACCGAAAACGACATTTGCGTTATGGGGCAGTGTTCGCCGGGCCAGGCGGTCGACTGCGACGACGGAAACGCGTGTACCACTGAAAACTGCTACGCGGCGATAGGCTGTGTGATCAACAACGACGACACGGCGACCTGCGACGACGGCAACGCGTGTACGACCGGCGAGTCCTGCAGCGCAGGCCAGTGTGGGGGCAGTAGCCCGGTCAGTTGCGATGACGGCAACGAGTGTACAGACGACAGTTGCAGCCCAGCTACCGGCTGCCTGGCCACGGCCAACACGGGCGCTTGCGACGACGGCAACTCCTGCACCACCGGCGACAGCTGCCAGGATGGCGTTTGCGCGGGCCAGGCCCCGGTTTCCTGCGACGATGGCAACCCGTGCACCGACGACGCCTGCGACGCGTTCGGCGACTGCATCAACACGCCCAACAACGTCGCCTGCGATGACGGCGACGCCTGCACGACGGGCGACCAGTGCGCCAACAGCACTTGTGTACCGGGCACCCAGACCGACTGCGACGACGGCAACCCCTGTACCGATGACAGTTGCGACGTGAGTGGCGCTTGCGCCTACGCGGACAACAGCGCGCCCTGCAGTGACGGTGACAACTGCACCGACGGTGATGCCTGTGCTGCAGGCCAGTGCGCGGGACAGTCGCTGTGTGGCAACGGTCAGACTGAGGGCGCCTGCAACGAGGCTTGCGACGACGGCAACACCATCAACGGTGACTACTGCTCGGCCGACTGCCTGTCGGTGACGGGAGTATGCGGCGACGGCTCCACCCAGCTGGGCGAGACCTGCGACGACGGCAATACCAGCAACGGCGACTACTGCTCGGCCGACTGCCTGGTGGTGACAGGAGTCTGCGGCGACGGGCAGCTACAGGCAAACGAAATCTGCGACGACGGAAACTTGACCGACGCCGACGGCTGCGACGGCGATTGCCTGTGCAGTCTTGATCCGGCTGAGCCGGACGGCGGCCCCTGGGTGGGATTGCCACCGGCGACGCCTGACTTCGTCGAGACGCGGGCGATGTGCGGCGAGGAGCAGGACTGGCTGGCGGTAGAACTCACGGCCGGCGACCTGCTTAGCGTTGAAACCGGAGACAGCGGAACGCTCAGCGTGTGCGCCGGGCCCAGCGTCGACGGCATCAATACCCGGCTGCGCCTGTACGATCTTGACGGCATGACAGAACTGTCGACGCTCAACCCGCTGGAGAACGACGTCATAAACGCCGCCTCCAACTGGTGCTCGCGCCTGCAGTACCCGGTTACGGTCAACGGGGTTTACTTCGTGTCGGTGGAGCCGGGAGCGTGGGCGTCACAGGAACCGACCTTTGACTACTCAATTTCGGTTGACGCGTGCCGCTGCGGTGACGGCAGTCTCGACGGCAGCCCCTGCCTGGAGACCTGCGACGACGGTAACACCGTCAACGGAGACGGCTGCTCGGCCAGCTGCCTGCCCGAGCCCGGCTGGATCTGCCAGGGCGCTGGCTGCGCCGCGGTGTGCGGCGACGGCATGGTGGTGGGCGACGAGCAGTGCGACGATGGTGGCCAGAGCGAGGCCTGCGACCAGGACTGCACGCTGCCGACCTGCGGAGACGGTCTGCTGAACGCGCTGGCGGGCGAGCAGTGCGACGACGGTGGCCAGAGCGCCGTCTGCGACTCGGATTGCTCGTTGGCCGAGTGCGGCGACGGTGATCTCAACACCTTGGCGGGTGAGGCCTGCGACGATGCTAACAGCGACCAGACCGACAACTGCTTGTCCGACTGCAGCCTGGCCTCCTGCGGCGATGGCTTTGCCGGGCCCGGCGAGCAGTGCGACTTCGGCATCCTCAACAGCGATGTCCTGTCCGATCACTGTCGCAGTAACTGCGTGCTGCCGGCCTGTGGCGACGGGGTGGCCGACGGTTTCTTCGGCGAGCAGTGTGATGATGCCAACAACAGCAACAGCGACTTATGCGTACAGGGCTGCCTGTTCGGATATTGCGGCGACGGCCACCTCATGGTCGGCTTCGAGCAGTGCGACGACGGCAACACGATAACCGAGAGCTGCGTTTACGGGGACTCTTCGTGCACGGTCTGCGGCTCGGCCTGCGGCCCGGTCGCCGGCCTGGTATCGATCTGCGGTGACGGGATCGTGGATGCGGCTAACGGCGAGGACTGCGATGGCACCGAGTGCTGCGGGGCTGACTGCAGGTTCAACACGGTCTCCTGTGATGACAGCGACGCCTGCACGACCAATGACACCTGCTCTGCGGGCACCTGCATAGGCGGTGCCCCGCCGATCTGCGATGACGGCAACGGCTGCACCGACGACAGCTGCAACTCGGCCTCGGGTTGCGTGGCAGCAGACAACACGGCTGCCTGCGACGACGGCGATGCCTGCACCACGAGCGACACCTGCACTGCCGGTGCCTGCGCAGGCGGTGCGGCTCCCGACTGCGACGACCTCAACGGCTGCACCGACGACAGCTGCGATTCGGCCTCGGGCTGCGTGAGCACTGACAACACGGCCGCCTGCGACGACAATAATCTCTGTACTTCCAGCGACTTCTGCCAGGACGGCTCATGCCTTGGTGGTCCACCCACGAACTGTGACGACGGCAATTTCTGTACCGATCATTCCTGTGATCCGGTACTGGGGTGTCGAGACGAGCCGAACTCTCTGCCCTGCGAGGACGGTAATGTCTGCACCGTGAGCGATTTTTGCTCCAACGGTGTTTGCGTGGGTGGGCCACCTCTTGACTGTGACGATACCAACGGGTGCACCGACGACAGCTGCGATTCGGCCTCGGGTTGCGTGAGCACTGACAACACGGCCGCCTGCGACGACGGCAACGCCTGCACGACGACCGACACGTGTTTGGCCGGCGCCTGTGTGGGCACGGACCCTGTAACCTGCAGTGCAAGCGACCAGTGCCACGGCGCGGGCAGCTGTGACCCGGCGACCGGGGTCTGCAGCGACCCGGATCTACCGGACAGTACGCCCTGCAATGACAACGACGCCTGCACGACCAATGACAGCTGCTCGGAGGGTAGCTGCGTGGGTGGCGAGGCGCCCGACTGCGACGATGCTGACGTTTGCACCACCGACAGCTGCGAGCCTGCGAGCGGCTGCGAGTACGTTGATAACACCGAGTCCTGTGATGACGGTGACGAGTGCAGCACGCTGGACAGCTGCGTAGGTGGCAGTTGTGTGAGCAGCGGCCCGCCGGCCGAATGCGACGACGAAAACCCCTGCACCGACGACTCCTGTCCAGAAGAGGCGGGGTGCATCTACCAGCCCAACTCACTCGACTGCGACGACGGCGACGCGTGTACGACCAATGACAGCTGCTCGGAGGGTATCTGCGTCGGTGGCCCGGCCCCCGACTGCGACGACGGCAACGGTTGCACCGATGACAGCTGCGATGCGGCAACAGGCTGCGCGAGCACAGACAACACAGCTGACTGTGATGATGGCGACGCCTGTACTACCAGCGACGCGTGCCTGGACGGGGTGTGCCTGGGCGGCGCGGTCCCCGACTGCGACGACGGCGACCCCTGCACCGACGACAGCTGCGATGAGACCACGGGCTGCGACAACGTAAACAACACCGCAGTCTGCGACGACGGCGACCTGTGCACGACCGGTGACACCTGTGCCGACGGAGTGTGCGTGAGCGGAGCCACCACGAACTGTGATGGTGGCAACGACTGCACCCTGAACGTGTGCCTGCCGCAAACCGGCGAATGTGCCTTCAGTTATGCAGGGACGGACGTGGCCTGCGGTGACGCCCGGTGCCTGTCCGGCGCGACCTGCGACGGCGCGGGTAGCTGCCTCGGCGGCGAGACCATGACCCTTTGCTGTGGCAACCAGGTTCCCGAACCGGAGGTCGGAGAGCAGTGCGACGACGGCAACCAGGTTGAAACCGACGGCTGTTCGGCCGACTGCCTGTTCGGTTGCGGAGACGCCAACCAGACCGGGGCGCTTACCTCCGATGACGCGCTGAGAATACTGGCTGTGGTAGTAGGAGCCCTGGACCTTAGCTCGTGCCCGTTTGCGCTGTGCGACGTAGACCTGGACGGCGCGATAACAGTTGCCGACGCGCTGCTCGTGCTGCGCGCCGCGGTAGACCTCCCGGCCGAGCTCTGCGATGTAAGTACGGCGCTGTTGCATACCACGACGTCTTCGACCGTTAGCTCTACGACCGTTAGCCCTACAACCACTTCTACCAGTCTACCCGCGCTGCCCTGAACTGCGTGTCCACTTTCTCGGAGGCAGGTCCGTTCGCCCATCGGGGTGGTTGTGGATTCTACGGGGGTAACTGCAATCCTGCGTCCTACGTGGATGACTGCTGCGGCAACGGCAGCGTGACCGCGCTTGACGCGCTCATGGTGATGCAGCTGGTGGTCAATCAGCAGGTGAGCCTGGATTGCCCGTCCAGGATAGTCGGCCCCGCGGCCGAGCAGCCCGTGCCGGCACCTGCTGCGGGCTCCACATAAATCATTACATCAGTGTGTGCATCGGCGAGGTTTTGCGCCTATTATTCGCGCCTTGCCCGGGCGGCCTGACCCAGGGTTGTGCCAGTCGGGGCGGGGGCGAGAGTGGCGGAATTGGCAGACGCACTGGATTTAGGATCCAGCCCGCTACGCGGTTGGGGGTTCGAGTCCCCCCTCTCGCACCAGAAGCATATAACGGTACAGGCAGGAGCGAAGCAGGAACATGGCGGGAATACAGGCAAAGGTTAAGAAGAACGATTCGGTGAGCAGGGTGCTCGTCGTCAGCGTGGACAGCGAGCGTGTCGAGGCCGAAATGACCACGGCTTTCGGCAACATAGCGAGTAAGGCCAAGGTAAAGGGTTTCCGCAAGGGCAAGGCTCCACGCGAGGTGCTCGAGCAGGAATACGGCGGCGAGGTCCGAGAGGATGTCATCGGCCGTCTCATCGAGGACGCCTTTATCGAGGTAGTGCGCGAGCACGAGCTCGATATCGTCGGCCCGCCACATTTGACCAGCCGCGAGTACCAGCCCGCCGAGGGCTTGAAGTTCGAGGCCACCGTGGAGATCCGCCCCAAGGTGAAGCTCGGCCGCTACAAGCGCTCAAAGGCTGACCGCAAGGTTGCTCGAGTGGAAGACGAGCAGGTCAACGAGGCCATGGAATCGCTGCGGCAGCGCATGGCGGTGCTCGAGGCCGAGGAAGACAGGGTCAACGTCCAGGCGGGCGATGTCATAACGATGGACATGTACGCCAGCCTCGAGGGCCAGCCCCTGGACCGCTACACCAGGGATGGCCAGCAGGTCGAAGTGGGCAGTGGCAACCTGCCCGACGATTTCGAGCGTGGCCTGCTTGGCGTGACCCGCAGCATTCCTACGCCCATTGACGTGCGCTTTCCAGAAAACAACGGCGAGGACTCCGAAGTGGCCGGCCGCCTGGTGCGCTTCCAGGTCACGGTCAGGGAGATCAAGAACAAGATAGTGCCCGCGCTCAACGATTCGTTTGCGGCCGAACTCGGGTGGGACGATGTCGCGGACCTGGCCTCGCTGCGAGAGAAGGTAAACGGAGAGCTGCGCGAGCGTGCTTCGCAGGAAGCCGACCGACGCGTGCGTGGCGAGTTGCTCGAGGCGCTGGTGGGCAAGAGCAAGCTTGACCTGCCGCCGCTGCTGGTCGAGCGCACTGCCATGAGCATGCTGGGCGAGATGGGAATGCGCGACATTCCGCGCGACAAGTTCGACGAGCTCAAGGACATCGTCCAGCCCGAGGCCGAGAAGCGTGTGCGGGCGGGTTTCGTGCTCGACGCGGTGGCCGAGGCCGAGAGCCTCGGCGTGGAGCCCGAAGAGATGGAGAAGCGGGTGGGGGAGCAGCTGGCCGCAGCCGGTGAGCGCGCGGGCGAACTACGCAAGCACTACTCCCAGCCGGGGGCCGTGGCCGACCTCAGGGTGGGAATGCTCAGGGACAAGGCCATGGATTGCCTGGTTGAGCAGGCGACGCTCAATGACGTGGAAGTCGACCCGGCCGATGTTGCCGCCCCCCTCCAAACGGGCTAGGGTCGCTGTATGAATCTTGTACCCATAGTGGTCGAACAGTCCGGCCGTGGCGAGCGCTCTTACGACATATTTTCTCGACTTCTGAAGGAGCGGATAGTCTTTCTCAGCGGCGAGGTCGACGATACAATGGCGTCGCTGGTGACGGCACAGATGCTGTTCCTGGAGGCCGAGGACCCGGAAAAAGATATTTTTCTCTACCTCAACTCTCCCGGCGGGCAGGTCACGGCGGGGCTGGCCATCTATGACATCCCCCGAAAATAGTGGCTCAGAAATGGAATAACTGATATTCTTATGA
>JACNKC010000102.1:6954-17761 GCA_014382245.1 Pseudomonadota bacterium
TCCCAGGGGCGGGGTCGACGATCAAGTGGCGTCGCGGGTGCCGGCACAGAGGCTGTTCCGGGAGGCCGAGCACCCGAAAAAAGATATTTTTCCCTCCCCCACCTCCCCGGGCGGGCAGCTCAGGGGGGGGCGGGCCATCTATGACACGATGCAGTTTCCCCGCCCGCCGGTGTCGACCCTCTGCCTCGGGCAGGCCGCGAGCATGGGCGCTGTTTTACTGGCCGCGGGCGCCAAGGGTAAACGTTACGCACTGCCCCATTCGCGGGTGATGATACACCAGCCGCTGGGCGGTGCGCAGGGCCAGGCCACCGACGTGGACATCCAGGCGCGCGAGATCCTGCGGGTGAGGGCTCTGCTTAACGAAATACTGGCGAGACACACGGGGCAGGATCTTGCTACAATAGAGGAAAGCACCGACCGGGACCGTTTCATGGACGGGTCGCAGGCAGTCGAGTTCGGAATCATCGACGAAGTCATCGAGCAGCGGCCCGACAGTAAGTAGGCGGAACGGATGGTAGCAGGATTTCGTCGAAGGACGATAGAGAGTAACGGAGGCGCCGGGCTTACTTAATGCCGAAAAACGGAGAAGACAGCACTCGCGACCTCGTATGTTCTTTCTGCGGAAAGGGACAGGAAGAGGTACGCAAACTTATAGCGGGCCCGACCGTTTACATCTGCGATGAGTGCATCGACCTCTGCAACGACATCATCGCCGAGGAGTGTGACCAGGAAGAGGCCATCAGCGCCGTTTCCTCGGTGCCGCGCCCGGTCGATATCCGCAAGGTCCTCGACCAGTACGTGGTCGACCAGGACGAGGCCAAGCGCGTTCTGTCGGTCGCCGTCCACAATCACTACAAGCGTATCGACTCGGGCATGGTCACCGGCGAGGTCGAGCTGCAGAAGTCCAACATCATGCTCGTCGGTCCTACCGGTAGCGGTAAGACCCTGCTGGCGCAGACCCTCGCACGATTTCTCCAGGTTCCCTTCGCGATAGCCGATGCCACCAGCCTCACCGAGGCGGGCTACGTAGGCGAAGATGTCGAGAACATCATCCTGAGCCTCCTGCAGAACGCCGACTACGACGTTGAGAAGTGCCAGCGCGGCATTGTCTACATCGACGAGATCGACAAGGTGGCCCGCAAGAGCGACAACCCGTCTATCACCCGCGACGTGTCGGGCGAGGGTGTGCAGCAGGCGCTGCTCAAGATCATCGAAGGAACCACGGCAAGCGTGCCGCCCAAGGGCGGACGCAAGCACCCCCAGCAGGAGTTCCTGCAGGTGGACACCACCAACATACTTTTCATCTGCGGAGGCGCTTTCGTTGGCCTCGACGATATCATCAGTCGCAGGGTCGGTATGAAGGGCATGGGCTTTGGTGCCGACGTGGGCGGAAAAGAGGAAAACGATCGCAGTATGCTGGCCGAGCTGCAGACAGAAGACCTTCTCAAGTTCGGACTCATCCCCGAGTTCGTGGGCCGGCTGCCGGTAATTACTTCCCTGCACGACCTTGACGAGGCCGCTTTGGTGCGCATCATGAAAGAGCCCAAGAACGCTCTGACAAAGCAGTACACCAAGCTGTTCGAGATGGAGAACGTCAAGCTGACGTTTACCGATGGCGCCCTCGAGGCCATCTCGCGCGAAGCCCTGGAACGCAAGTCAGGCGCGCGCGGGCTGAGAGCTATCATGGAAAATATCATGCTCGATGCCATGTACGACGTGCCTTCCATGCCCGACGTGGAAGAGGTGGTCATTTCCAAGGAAGTGGTCGAGAAGAAGGAGAAGCCGTTGATGGTTTTCTCCTCGGCTTCGAAGGTCGGCTGATAACAACTGGCCCCCGGCCGGAACACCCGGAAGGAACAGCAGAAAAAATATGTCCAAAGAAAAAGAATCCATGGTTTTTCGAGACGAGCCTTCGGCTCCTGGAACTGAAGAAGACGGGAACGATTCGCTGGAGACGCAGGGCTTCATTCCCCTCTTGCCGCTGCGCGACATCATAGTTTTTCCTCACATGGTGATGCCGCTGTTCGCCGGCAGGGCGAAGTCGATCGCGGCTCTCGAGGCGGCCATGGACAGGGACCAGTCGATACTTCTGGCGGCCCAGAAAGACGCCAAGACCAACGATCCCGACGTCGACGATATTCACCCGGTGGGCACCATAGGTACCATCGTCCAACTGCTGCGCCTGCCCGATGGCACCGTCAAGGTGCTCGTTGAAGGAAAGCGCCGCGCCGTCATCAAGACCTTTGGCGGTACCGAGGATTTCTTCGAGGTCGAGGTTGACGAAGTAGAGGAGATCCAGGGCGACGATCCCGAGATGGAAGCCCTGCTGCGCAGCGTTAACACGGCTTTCGAATCCTACGTCAAGCTGAACAAGAAGATCCCGCCGGAGATGGCCGGAACGGTGGCCGCCATAGACGAGCCTTCGCGGCTGGCCGATACGATTGTTTCGCACCTCGGCGTCAAGCTCGAAGATAAGCAGTCCCTGCTCGAGACCTTCAACGTGTCCGAACGACTCGAGAAGGTGCTGGGTTTCATGCGCTCGGAGATGGAAATCCTCGAGGTCGAAAAACGCATTCGCTCCAGGGTCAAGAAGCAGATGGAGAAGACCCAGAAGGAGTACTACCTCAACGAGCAGATGCGGGCTATCCAGAAAGAACTCGGCGAAAAAGACGAGTTCAAGAACGAGGTGCAGGAGCTTGAAGAGGCTCTCGAGGCTTCGTCGATGCCCGAGGATCCCCGCGAGAAGACCGAAAAAGAGCTGAAGAAGCTCAAGATGATGTCTCCCATGTCGGCCGAAGCCACGGTCGTGCGCAACTACATCGACTGGATGCTGTGCCTTCCCTGGGAGGACTACACCGACGACGACATCGACATTGAGAATGCCCGCAAGGTTCTCGACGAAGACCACTACGGGCTGGAAAAGGTCAAGGAACGCATTCTTGAGTACCTGGCCGTGACCAAGCTGGTAGGAGAGATCAAGGGCCCGATCCTGTGCCTGGTTGGCCCTCCCGGGGTAGGCAAGACCTCGCTGGGTCGCTCGATAGCGCGGTCGATGGGGCGTGAGTTCGTTCGCATCTCGCTTGGTGGCGTGCGCGATGAAGCCGAAATACGCGGTCACCGCCGAACTTACATCGGTGCTTTGCCGGGCAAGATCATCCAGAGCATGAAGAAGGCGGGCAAGGGAAACCCGGTGTTCCTGCTCGACGAGATAGACAAGATGTCTGCTGATTTCAGGGGAGACCCGGCGTCGGCGATGCTCGAAGTGCTCGATCCTGAGCAGAACGGTAGCTTCAACGATCACTACCTCGACGTAGACTACGACTTGTCCAAGGTGATGTTCGTGACCACGGCAAACAGCCTCGAAGCCATTCCGCGCCCGCTGCAGGATCGCATGGAGATCATCCGTATAGCCGGATACACCGAGCTGGAGAAGCGTAATATCGCCAGCAGGTTCCTGATCCGTAAGCAGAGAGAGGCCAACGGCCTGGCCGAAGAACAGATCGAGTTCCCCGACGCGGCCTTGATGCACCTCGTGAGGCACTACACCAAGGAAGCCGGCGTGCGGAACCTGGAAAGAGAGATAGCCTCTATCTGTCGTAAGGTGGCGGTGAAGATAGTCGACGAAAAAGACCCCAAGCCCGTGCGTGTTACTCCGCGCAAGGTCGAAAAGTTCCAGGGCCCCAAGCGTTTCAGCTACGGTCGTGCCGAGGCCGAGCCCCTGGTCGGTGTTACTACCGGACTGGCCTGGACCGAGAACGGTGGAGAGTTGCTCAACACGGAAGTCACAGTCCTTCCGGGAAAGGGTAAGCTGACCATCACCGGGCAGCTCGGCGACGTCATGCAGGAATCAGCCCAGGCAGCCATGAGCTACGTGAGATCACGGGCCTACGAGCTGGGCCTGGCCAATGATTTCTACCAGAAGGTCGACGTTCACATCCACGTTCCCGAGGGGGCCATTCCCAAGGATGGGCCCTCGGCCGGCATCACCCTGGCCACCTCGCTGGTCTCGGCGCTTACCGGTTTGCCGGTAGACCCCGACGTGGCGATGACGGGCGAGATTACCCTGAGGGGCCGGGTACTTCCTATCGGTGGCCTGAAGGAGAAGGTCATGGCGGCCCACCGCGCCGGCATAAAGAGGGTCCTCATGCCGGCCGAGAACAGCAAGGACGTTGCCGACATTCCGGCCACGGTTCGCAAGGCTGTCGAGATGGTACCGGTCGAGGAAGTAGACATCGTGCTCAACAGCGCGTTGCAGCTTCCTGATGGCCGTGACTCGGTGTTTATCAACGAGAAACCAGCCAACCAGCTGCCGCTTGCCATGACGCCGACCCCGGCCAGCGACGGCGACAAGGACGAAAAAGGCCTGGTCACCCACTGACGGGAGAGGTCGCGAGGCGAAGGCTCTGCTGTCGCGGAGGATTCGCTGACAACCAGGGGCGGTTAGCTCAGCTGGGAGAGCATCGGCCTTACAAGCCGAGGGTCGGCAGTTCGAGCCTGCCACCGCCCACCATTTCGTCTATGCAGGTCTCGCCACTTGATGCTGGTGGGCGTAACTGTTACCCAAGCAGACCGCGTTGACCCTGTTAGCGCGCGGTGGGGTCGTAGTTCAGCTGGTTAGAATGCCGGCCTGTCACGCCGGAGGTCGCGAGTTCGAGTCTCGTCGGCCCCGCCATTTGTTATTTTGGACTGACCCGGGTCGGTCGTGAGGGTATGAGCTACGAATAATTGAGGAGTCCCGTCATGTACGGGAGCCAAGTATGCAGAAGGTCACCAGAAGCTTGTCAGTAGAAGAGGCCCGCGATGCGCGTAAGTGGTACGTCGTGGACGCGGAGGGCCTGGTTCTAGGTCGCCTCGCAACCAGGATCGCCCACGTGCTCAGGGGCAAACACAACCCGGCTTTCACGCCCCACGTGGATTGCGGAGACTTCGTGGTCGTGACCAACGCGAGCAAGGTGGTGCTCACGGGCAACAAGCTCCAGGGCAAGAAGTACTACCGGCACAGCGGCTATCCCGGAGGCATAACCGAGACCACCGCGGGCCGTCTGCTGGAGACCCGTCCCGAGCAGGTAATAGAGAAGGCGGTAGTAGGAATGTTGCCCCAGGGCAGGCTTGGTCGTAGGTTGGCACTCAAGTTAAAGATCTACGCGGGTGAAGAGCACCCCCACGCGGCCCAGGCACCCGAGCAGTTGCCGGCTTGAAGAGGTGGCTTGGGCGGCCTGTGAAGATCGGTGCTGCGAAGAATCCCCTTGAGAGGGGACCGAGAGAATAAGCGGAGTAATAGATGGCTATAATTGGAAAGACTATACGGGCCCGGGGCGCTGCAGCGGCAGACAGCGGGTCTGCCGACAGCGGCAGCAGGAAGGCCGCGTCGCCTGCTAACGAGGCAACCGGCAGGCGCAAGAGCGCTGTCGCGCGAGTTTCACTGGTTGCCGGCGACGGCAAGGTCACGGTCAACCAGCGCACGCAGGAGGACTACTTTCCCAGGCCCACTGCGCGGATGATCATTGCCCAACCCTTTGAGGTCACCGGTACGGCCGGTTCCTACGATCTCTCTGTGCGGGTCAGAGGCGGAGGGGTTTCGGCCCAGGCTTCGGCTGTGCGGCACGCGGTCAGTCGTGCGCTTATTGAACTGCAGCCCGACCTCAGGCCGGCGCTGAAGAAGGCCGGCTATCTCACGCGCGACGCGCGCGAGGTGGAGCGAAAGAAATACGGTCGCCACAAGGCTCGTAAACGGCCTCAATTCTCCAAGAGGTAGCGGGACCATGACAGCAGCAACCCGTGTCCGGGTGGCCGTCGTGGGTGCGACCGGCTACGCGGGTGCAGAGTTGCTGCGCCTGCTGGCCGCCCACCCCGGGGTCGAGGTCACTACCGTTACTTCAGAACAGGACGCCGGCTCTGCGCTGGCCTCTGTCCACCCCGGTCTCGCCGGCCTGGAGCTCGAACTGGTGTCGGCCAGCGTCGACAACATAGTGGGCAATGCCGAGTTGGCTTTCGTGGCGCTACCGCACGGCAGTTCGGGACCGTTGGTCTCAGGGCTGTTGGCGGCCGGCCTGCGGGTCGTCGACCTGGGAGCAGATTTTCGCTTCGACAGTCTCGATGTCTACCAGCAGTGGTACGGTGACCATCCTTGTCCCGAGTTGCTCGAGGGCGCTGTGTACGGACTCAGCGAGTTCGCCAGGAGCGAGCTGGCCGAGGCCCGGCTGGTGGCTAATCCAGGCTGCTACCCCACGGGCGTTTTGTTCGGGCTGCTGCCGCTGGCAGGGCAGACCAGTGGACCCATTATTGTCGACTCCAAGTCGGGTACCAGTGGTGCAGGGCGGGCGGCATTACGGGAAGGCTTGTTCGCCGAGGTTAACGAGAACGTCAAGCCCTACAAGGTAGGCGAGCACCGCCACCAGCCCGAGATGGTCGAGAAGCTCGAGGCCCACGGAGTAGACGCTTCCAGGCTGCTGTTTACTCCCCAGTTGCTGCCCTTGTCCAGGGGGCTGCTGAGCCACTGCTACGTCGCGACGGCCGAGGGGGTGGATGTCAGCGGCGCTTTTTCCGGGGCATATGCCGATGAGCCCTTCGTTCGCCTGCTGGGCGGGGAGGGCGTGCCGTCGCTGGCCAGGGTGCGGGGCACCAACATGGTCGAGATCGCGTGGCGTGAGCATAGCCAGAGCGGACTGCTGTTGGTGATGACTGCCATAGACAACCTTGGCAAAGGCGCGGCCGGACAAGCGGTGCAGAACATGAACCTCATGCTCGGGTTGGATGAAACAACCGGCCTGCTCGCGACAGCCGCTCTGCCCTGAGGCCTGCTCTCGCAGCGCCGCGCCCCGTAGCTGGTCAGCGCAGTCCGCGGCCGAGATAGAGTGACGTCGCCACCAGCGAAAACATCAAGTTGGCCGTCCAGGCTGCCAGCGCGGGCGACATCCCTCCGTTGCGACCGGCAGATACAGCGACAGCCATGGTGACCCAGTAGGCAAATCCCACGGCCAGGCCCACGCCGAGGTTGCGCGCTACTGCGCCCCGGGGACGGCCCCGCAGCGACAGCGGGATGCCCAGCAGCACCATTACCAGCCCCGACACCGGCCAGGCCGCCTTTACGTACATGTCGACCACGAAGCCGTCGGTGTTCAGGCCGCGGGCCTTCATCAGTTTTATCTGCTCCCTGAGCTCGGCCAGGGTGAACTCAGAGGGGCGCCGCCGGTTGGCCAGTAACTCGTCGAGGGTGATGTCGACTGTGAACTCGCCGGGTTCGAGGTTCCGCGCCACAATTTCGCCCGCCGAGGTGAAGGTCTTGACCATTCCCTGGTCGAGCTCCCACGCGTCGTTGCGCCAGCGCGCGGCGGGGACTTCCACTATGCGATCCAGGCGGAACTCGGGGCCGGCCTCGTACAGGGTAAGTCCAAAAAGCGCGCGGTTGTTGGCGTCGAAGTAGTCCACGTTGAAAAAGCCCTCGGCTCCCTGGAACCACAGCGAGTTGACGTTGTAGAAGCCGCGGAACGCTTTCTTCTTTATCGACACGTCGTTTATGTAGCGTGACTGGGCAGTCGCCGCGGGCACCACGGTGAGGTTGGCAAGTAGCGCGACCATGGTGATGGCAGCCGAAACGGCAAGCATGGGGATGGCCACCTGCCAGGTCGTCACGCCGCAGGCCCGCATGGCCAGAGTCTCGCGGTGACGGGCGAGTACGCCCAGGCTCAGGAGCACGGCCAGCAGGGAGCAGGCAGGATAGATTTCGGCCAGTATGCTCGGGAGCTTGAAGGCAAAGTATCCAGCCAGGGCAAGCGCACCGGGGTCATAGGCAGCGAGGTCTCCTATTTTTTGGAAAAAATCTACGACCAGGAACAGTCCGGAACTTGCAAAAAGGCAGAGTCCGAAGACCTTGAGGTAATGCTTGACTATGTAGCGGGCGAGGATGTTCACGAGCCGTCGTTTCCTTTTTCACGCCGCCGCAGCAGCTGCGGCCAGTTCGCCATGGGTGGGTACTGCAGTCGGTCGCGAGCGGCCCTGTCGGTGAGCAGCAGCGCGCCGGCTGCAAAAATAAGATTGGGCAACCACATGATCAGGACCGGTGGCGCCGTGCTACTGCGGACAACGGTGACGGAACCTGAAAACAAGAGAAAATAGCCGAGGATGACCACCAGGCTCACGGCGAAGCCGCGTGCCCGGACTGTGCGGGTTTTCTGTATGCCCAGGGGCACCCCGAAAAGGGCCAGAACCAGCGCGGCCACGGGCATGATGAGCTTGCGGTTCAGCTCTATTGTCTCCTCGAGCGCGCGATCGCCCACGTCCAGGAGGCGACGCCTGGTGGACAGCAGGGTGCCCAGGTACATATCCCGGGGTCTTGGTTTTTCGCCTGCCACCGTTTTCATGTCGGCCAGTGCGAGGTTGACCTCAAGCGAGGCAAACTCGGTTTTGTCGTAGCTTTCCTGCCCGGCGTGAAACGACAGGCTGGTTCCGTCGAGCAGCTGCAGGTAGAGGTTGCTGTCGCCCCGGGGGCTGATGACCCGTCCCCGCCTGGCCATCATGCTCGTACGGCGGTAGCTGTCGCGCTCGTCGGCGACCATGACTCCGTCCATGACCCCGTTCTCCTGGTCAATGCGGTCCACGTAAACCACGAGGCCGCTGAAGTCGTTGTTGAACATCTTTGGCCTGAGTGCCGCCGTGGCCCGCTCCCTGGCTACCTCCAGCAGGGTTTCCTTTATGGCGTTGTTGGCCCAGGGTCGGGCCCAGGACGACAACAGGAAGGTCGCCACAGAGATGATGAGGGCAAAGCGCAGCACGGGACCGAGCATCTGGTAGAGGCTCAGGCCGGCCGTTCGCAAAGCCACCAGCTCTCCGTCACTGGCCAGGCGGCCGAAAACCACCACCACCGAGAGCAACAGGGCCATGGGGAAGGTTATTTCGAGGAAGCCGGGAAGGACGTAGGCAAAAATCTCTGCCACCCGGTAGCCGGGTACGCCCCTGGCCATGACGAGGTCGACCAGTTCCAACATGCGTGAAACCAGCAGGATAAACGTGAATACGCCCAGCCCTGTCATGAAGGCCGAGCCCAGTTCGCGCATCATGTAACGGCGCAGGGTTTTACCCATAGCAAATCCCGGTATAGACAAGTCCCCGGTACTGCGGGGGCGCGTCGCGGATTAGCATCAGTGTAGTCATGCGAGGCTGTCCTGTAAACGTTGGCCCCCTCAAGCCCGGGCTGGGCAGCGGCAGCCGGTTTTCAGTGCAAGAGGCCTGTTGGTGGGCAACGATGGAGATTAGCAACAGTGGGTAGGGGTAGAAGAGACGACTACGTTGGCCGGGCGGGCAGAAGAGGCCCCCCGGGTGCGCGCCGCAGACCGGCCAGGGGTGAACGCATGGTGGCCGGCGGGGCCCATGCCGTCGAAGAAGCCATGGCCGGCCCCTCCGAGCTGCACTGCGTTTACGTTGACGAAGGGGCTCCGGCGCGCGCGCAACAGATAGCCCGGGATGCCCGCGAGGCGGGGCTCGCGGTTTCGACCGTGCCTGTTGACGAATGCGACTCGATGTCAGGGGTCAGGTCGGCTGGGATCGCGGCTGAAATAACCTTTGTTTACAGGGAGTTTCGCGAATTGCTGCATGATCTGCCGGATGGCGCTGCCGGCTGTGGTCCGCTCTTGTTGCTCGACCAGATTACTGACCCGGTAAACCTGGGTGCCGTCATAAGAACGGCCGAGGCGGCGGGGGCCCTGGCCGTGGTCCTGCCGGGTCGGCGGGCAGCACCGGTGACGGCTACCGTCCTGCGCATATCGGCGGGAGCTGCATTACACCTGCCCGTTTGCAGGGTAGCCAACCTCTCTCGGGCCATCGAAATGGCCCAGCAGGCCGGTTTCTGGGTAGTTGGCCTTGACGCCGAGGCCGACGATCTGCTCGAGCCGCCGCCGCCCCCACGGCCTGCTGCGCTGGTGCTGGGCAGTGAGGGGAGTGGTATGAGGCCCCTGGTTGCTCGCAACTGTGACCAATTGGCCCGCCTGCCCATGCGCGGGAGGGTAGGGTCGCTCAATGCGTCGGCCGCGGCGGCGGTCGCACTGTACCGGGTGGCCGAAGGATTGTTCCCCGGGCGCCCCAGCGGTTGACTCTCTCAAACCGGGTTGATAGGAAAAGGCGTTTACCCCGGCGGAAAAGCTCTACCGGGAGTGTTTTAATGACGTGCCCGGGGGCGAAGATCGGGGTGCTGACTTTAGTGTGTGTGGTGACGGGCGGGTGCCCGGTACCAGGATGGTTTAGCCCGGAGTGCCGATGTAGCTCAGCTGGTAGAGCAACTGATTTGTAATCAGTAGGTAGCCAGTTCGAGTCTGGCCATCGGCTCCAGGGGAAGTGTGCCAGGAGGGGTGCCCGAGCGGTCAATGGGAGCAGACTGTAAATCTGCCGGCGTACGCCTACGGAGGTTCGAATCCTCCCCTCTCCACCACGCACTGGAGTGTGGTGGTTGGCGGACGGTGTGGGCGGTGTCAGGTTCCAGGGTGACGTAGGTAAAGAAGGGTAAGTATTTAGAGCGGTAAGGCTTGTCGTGTGTTGTTAGTTTGTTGCGGGAGTAGCTCAGTTGGCTAGAGCGTCAGCCTTCCAAGCTGAGGGTCGCGAGTTCGAGTCTCGTCTCCCGCTTACCCGCCGCCCGGGGACGGGCTCGCTGCTGGTGTTGTAAAGACAAGGCATCGAGAAGGCCCACGTAGCTCAGGCGGTAGAGCACGTCCTTGGTAAGGACGAGGTCACCGGTTCAAGTCCGGTCGTGGGCTCCACAGGATTTGATAAAAACGGCTTGAGGAAGCCGCGAGACAAGAGAGAGGAGAGGAAGAATGGC